>CAMDRJ010000065.1 GCA_945906755.1 Klebsiella pneumoniae
TATTGGATGCGAGCCGTCCATACGTCGTCTACTGTCAGACCGGACGTCGCAGTTCGGCCGCTGCATTTCTTCTGGCGCAGCGTGGTGTGAACACGTATGTGTTGGCGGGCGGCCTTGCTGCACGGCAGGCCCATCACAGGTAAAGCAAACGAGCCCCAGTATCTGAAACTTGCGGCGTTGTTGGCGTCTCGCGATCCGGGGCCTATTGGGCCGCGACAGTCTGCCGATAAACAATGCGATAAGCATCCGAGCAGCGCGAGGGAATAGATTGGAGCGCATCGATCCGACGGGTCGGCCACCTAATCCAACCAGAATCCCCGGATTCGCCGCTGAATTGATTCCGTTGCATTGATACCAGGCGAGAGGTTGGGGGAATGAGTTCTGTTGTAAACAGCCAATCCGGAACGGTTGCCGAGCCTGGGTCGAAGCTTGTGTTTCGCAAGCACCTGCAGCTTGTCCTGGACAAGATCGCAGCGTCGCGAAAATTCGAGGAAATGCTCAACGCGGTGAGCGGCGATCTGCTGACCGTCTTCAGCGCCGATCGTTTTACGTTTTATGCCGTCGGTGATGACAAGGTGTCGATCATTTCGCGCCTGAAAACCGGCCTCCATACCTTCAAGGATCTTAAACTGCCGATCGGTGAGCATTCGATCGCCGGTTACGTCGCGCTGTCCAAACGGCTCGTCAACATCAAGGATGCATACGACGACGAAGAACTGCGTGGCCACAAGGACTTGCAGCATTTCGGTTGCAATCACCGAGGTCGTCATGCCGCTTGCCACTTCGCCCGCGTTGTAGCCGCCCATCCCGTCGGCGAGCACCACCAAGCCGATCGATGCGTCCGACACAATCGAATCTTCGTTGTGCGATCGCACGATTCCAGGGTCGGTACAGCAGGCAATCTCCAAGGATTGTGCAAGGCTCATCGGGGTTGGGCTCACAGTGCGATATCCCTCTGACGCGTCCTCGCGCCGCTGACCCATTATTTGTTCACTCATCACGTGGCGCTCGGGGCTCGAATTGACAAGCCCGATGCTGACGAGCTAGACACAACGGCAACGGACAAGCCCCACCCGGATTGCGGGTGCCCCATCAGCGATTGGATCGATACGATACGCGCGGTCACGGGGAAATTCCGCGAAGGGAGGATTGTCTGATTGTCGTCACAGTTCGCCCGATTCTATGTGAGAAGGGCGCGCGGAGCGCCGACTTCCCTCTCACCATCGGGCACAAATTCCGCACATTTCGCAATCCATTGACGAGTTGCGCTGCACGTGAGATTCGCCGGTTCAACCGCCAAGCACGCTACGACCAATGCGGCGTGAGCGCAAGACGCCCCCCCCAAAATACGGGAGGCCCTGTGGGGGGCGCGCGAAATTCGCTCAGACGCCGAGCAGCGTTCCAACCGTGAGGCCCAATGCGGCGGCCAACTCACTCCCGCTGATTTTCTTGGTGTCCTCACCCTTGGCTTTGAGGACTTCGATTTGCCCGCCCTGTGTGGTAATTCGAAAGCTCGTCGATCCGATTGCTGATATCTCGCCGATTTTCCCTTTGACCGCGCCGAAGGTACGGAACAGATGCTTTTTCGCGTCGAAGATTTGGATCTTCTTGCCCGCAAAGGTCGTCCAGGCGCCCGGCGCCGGGTTGCAGCCGCGAATCAGGTTGTAGGTGAAATCAACATGATTGGACCAGTTGATTTTCGCCTCGGCGACGCGACACCAGCCTTCGTACGACGCCTGCGATTCGTCCTGAACAATTTCGCGATGTTTGCCCGCGACCACCAGATCGGCCGCCTCGACCATCGCCTTCACACCCATCGGGAACAGACGATCGAAATAGACGCTACCCAAGGTATCGTCAGCGCTGATCGGCGTTTCCTTTTGCAGCACGACTGGGCCTTCGTCGAGTCCATCGGTCGGCCGGAAAATCGTGAGTCCGGTTTTCGCGTCGCCACGAATGATCGGCCAGTTGATGGAGCTTGGGCCGCGATACTTGGGCAGCAGGGACGGATGAAATTGAATCGTCCCAAGCTTGGGGATATTGACGAATTCCTGCGGCGCGAATTGCAGCACGAACGCCATGATGCCAATCTGCGCATCGGCCGCCTTCATCGCCGCTTGCGCCTCGGGGGCTCGCAGCGACGGAAATTGATGGACCTTCAATCCCTTCTCAAGCGCCGCGACTTTTAGCGGATCGGCTTTCGCGCCTTCCTTCTCCGGTGCGCAGAATACGGCCGCGACTTCATCGCCCCGCGCAACAAACGCCTCCAGCACCGCTTTACCAAAATCCTGTTGGCCGATGATCGCGATTCTCATAATTTTCTCTCCCAACAGGACTTCAGCGAAGGCTCATATCGACCGCAGGGCGATGTGATGCCGGAGCTAAAATCTTGCGTACAAACGATCGCGATTCTCATGATCAAGCCGCCTTCTTCGGTGGCGCCGAAAATGCCCCGGCGGTCTTGAGTGCGCTGACTTTCGCATCATCGTAACCGAGCACCTGCTTCAGCACCTCGTCAGTGTGTTCGCCAAGCGTGGGCGATCGCTTGATCACGGCCGGCGAACCGGACAGCTTGATCGGCATGCCGACGTTGAACCATTTGCCGCGTTGTGGATGATCCAGCTCGACATACATATCGCGTCCCCGAATATGTTCGTCGGTGGCAAGATCTTCCGTGCTCATGATCGGCCCGCATGGCACGTCAATCGGATTGAGGATCGCCATGAATTCGCGCTTGGTGTAGCCCGATGCGAACTTCTCGATCATCGCCCACATCGCGTTCTGATTCTTGCGCCGATCAGCGATCTTCCCGAACCGTGCATCCGTGGCGAGATCGGGCACGCCAACCACCGGTCCGATTAGTTTGGCGAGCGGTTCCCAAACGGCTTCCTGCACGACGATGTAGAGGTAATCGTTGGGACCGCCCGGTTTGCATTTGATCGCGTTACCAAGCTGCCCGCCGCCGGAGTCGTTGCCGGCACGCGGCACATCGCCCATGCCCTGTTGTGTGGGCACGGAATATTCAGAGAGCGACTGTCTGGTAAGCCGCTGATGATCGCGAAATTTCACGCGACAGAGGTTCATGACGCCATCCATCATCGCGACTTCGACATACTGGCCGCGGCCGGTGCGATTGGCCTGATGCAATGCACCGAGCAGCCCGATCGCCAAGTGGAGGCCGGTGCCGCTATCGCCGATCTGCGCGCCGGTTACGAAGGGCGGACCTTCCGGCACGCCGGTGGTGCTCATCGCCCCGCCCATCGCCTGCGCGACGTTTTCATAGGCCTTGAATTCGGCGTAAGGACCGGTCGAGCCGAATCCCTTGATCGATCCCATCACGATCTTCGGATTGATGTCGTGGATCTTCTCCCAGGTAAAACCAAGGCGATCGAGCACGCCCGGCCCAAAATTCTCCATGATGATGTCGCACTTCTTGAGCAGATCGACGAACACCGCCTTGCCCTCGGGCGCCTTCATGTTGACGGTGATCGAGCGCTTGTTGCAGTTGAGCATCGTGAAGTAGAGGCTGTCGGCGTTCGGCACATCGCGCAACTGACCGCGCGTTGCATCGCCTTGCGGCGGCTCGAACTTGATGACGTCGGCGCCCATCCAGGCGAGCAACTGCGAGCAGGTGGGCCCCGCTTGCACATGCGTCATGTCGAGAATGCGAATTCCTTTGAGTGCTTCCATGGTGGTCCTATTTCTTTTTCGCGGTGGGGTTGAGGCTGGTGATGCGCCCGCTTTCGGTGCCGGCGGTTTCATCGATAACGGCGTTGATCAGCGTTGGTTTCTTCGAGCGGATCGCCTCGTCCATCGCGCGACGCAACTCGGCTGGAGTCGTGGCATGAACACCTACGCCGCCAAACGCTTCCATCAGTTTGTCATACCGCGCGCCCTTGACGAATACGGTTGGCGCTACATCGGGCCCGCCGGTTGGATTCACATCGGTGCCACGATAGACGCCGTTGTTATTGAAGATCACCACGCACACCGGCAAGTTGTAGCGGCAAATGGTTTCTACTTCCATGCCGGAAAATCCAAAGGCGCTATCGCCTTCGATCGCGATGACCTGCTCTTTGGTCACCACGGCGGCGGCCACGGCAAAGCCCATGCCGATCCCCATCACGCCCCAGGTGCCGACATCCAGGCGCTTACGCGGCTTGTACATGTCGACGATGCTGCGCGTGAAGTCGAGCGCATTGGCGCCTTCATTGACGAGCATTGCATCGGGATTGGCCTTGATGATGTCGCGCACCACGTTGAGCGCGCTATGAAAGTTCATTGGCGTTGGATCTTTCGCCAAAGTCTCGGCCATCTTGGCGACGTTCTTCTCTTTGCGATCGGCAACTGCATTCAGCCATTCGGCCGGCGGCTTGACCCAATTCGCACCCATGCCGGCCAGCAGCGCCGACACGCAAGAGCCGATATCACCGACCACTGGTGCATCAATTCGCACGTTACTATCGGCTTCGGTTGGCGAGATGTCGATTTGAATGAATTGCTGGCCACCCCAATCCTTGTGATCCTTGCCGCCCCAGGTCTTGCCCTTGCCATGCGAGAGCAGCCAATTGAGACGCGCGCCGATCAACATCACCACATCTGCTTCGGGCAGCACATAGGAGCGTGCGGCGGAGGCCGACTGCGCATGCGTGTCCGGCAACAGGCCTTTCGCCATCGACATGGGCAGGTAGGGGATGCCCGATTTCTCTACCAACGCGCGAATGTCCGCGTCGGCCTGCGCATACGCAGCGCCCTTGCCAAGCACGATCAGCGGGCGCTTGGCGTTCTTCAAGAGCCCCAACGCACGCTGCACGGCGTCGGGCGTCGGAATCTGGCGCGGCGCCGGATCGACCACCTTGATCAGCGACTGTTTGCCGGCTGCCGCAGGCATCGACTGCGAGAACAGCTTCGCGGGCAAGTCGAGATAAACACCGCCTGGACGCCCCGACACAGCGGAGCGAATTGCGCGTGCAATGCCAACGCCGATATCTTCCGCATGCAATACGCGGAAGGCCGCTTTGCATTGCGGCTTGGCGATCGAGAGTTGATCCATCTCTTCGTAGTCGCCCTGCTGCAGATCGACGATCTCGCGCTCACTCGACCCGCTGATCAGAATCATCGGAAAGCAATTGGTGGTCGCATTGGCCAAGGCCGACAAGCCGTTCAGAAAACCCGGCGCGGAGACCGTGAGGCAGATCCCTGGCTTTTGCGTGATGAATCCGGCGATCGCCGCCGCGTTGCCGGCATTTTGCTCATGCCGGAACGAGATCACTCGTATGCCTGCTGCCTGCGCCTTGCGGGTGAGATCGGTGATCGGAATCCCGGGCAAGCCAAAAATCGTATCGATGCCGTTCAATTTGAGCGCATCGATGACCAGGTGAAAACCGTCTATCGTTTCCTCCGCGCTCGCGCCTGTTTGACCGGCGCCTGCGAGCTTCACATCCCCTGCAACTTGTATGCTTCCCATGACCGGACTCCTGGACGACTGCGATTCAGATGGTTGGGGAAGGAAACCCCGCGGCGGGAGCCTCCATCAGCACGGGCCGCCCGATGCTGAACACCGGTCGGCGCGGACACCCGATAAACTCGTTCCTCATACTGCAAGCCTGGAAGTCTATGGATAACAAGCCCCTCGCCACCTTGACTGCGATCAATGATTCCGGGTTCCGGGCGCCTGCCCGTTCGGGGCGGGCGGCACCGAGCGGCGCTTGGCGATCAAGATGACGACCATCGTCGCCCATCCGCAACGCAATACGATTCGATTGCTGCTGAAACAAAACCTCATCCTGCGTGAGGTGTCGGCGGCCGCTCGTGACGACCTGGAGCCGATGCTCGATATCGCCGATTTTCGCAAGGGCGAACTGCTAGTCCAGCAAGGCACCACGGCGATGGAGCAATTCTTCATCCTCGATGGCATTCTGAAGCGGGTAGTGGCCAATCGCGACGGCAAGGAAATGATTCTGCGCTTTGCCGCGGAAACCGGCATGGACACCTCCTATGCGGCATGGCGCCTGCGCACACCGGTGCCCTATAGCATCGTCGCCGTCACCAAGGTGCGGGCGGTGCGCCTCTCCATGCCGCACTGGGTCGAATACCTGGAAGCCCATGAGGATGTGAAATCGCGCTTCGAATACGAAGTGATGCGGCTGATGTCCGAAGTGATGGCGCATACGATTACCCTCCACCTGCTCGATGCGCCCGGCCGCATGGCGCGCTTCGAGCGCAAGCACCCCGATTTAGTCGGTCGCATCCCCAATAAGGAGCTCGCTTCCTACCTGAATTTGACGCCTGAAACGCTCTCTCGCCTCAAGCAAAAGCGTGCCAAGGAAGCCGCACCGGCGCGCATTCGCTCGGGCGCGGAGAGTGAAGGTCGGAGCGGAACGCGGGTGCGGCGCTAACGAACCATCGACCGATTCTGTCGCCATCCCGCAATAACCGGCCAGACGAGCAACACCAGCGCGAGCCCGGTCACGCCGCCCACCAACCAGTTGGAGAAGAACACCGTGAGATCGCCCTGCGACCCTAGCATCGCCTGCCGGAACGACGTCTCGGCCCGATCGCCCAGCACGAGTGCAAGCACCAGCGGCGCAATCGGATAATCGAGTTTCTTGAAGATGTAGCCCATCACACCAAAGCCTAGCATCAGCCATACGTCGAACATCGAGTTGTGTACCGTGAAGGCGCCGATCGCGCAGATCACCAGAATCACCGGCGCAATGATGGCAAACGGAATGCGGAGCACCGCGGCAAAGAGCGGCACGCAAGTGAGCACGACGATAAGCCCGGCGATATTGCCAAGATACATGCTGGCGATGAGGCCCCACACGAAGTCCTTTTGTTCGACGAACAACATCGGTCCGGGCTGCAGGCCCCAGATCAGGAGACCACCCAGCAGCACCGCGGCGGTGGGTGATCCTGGCACGCCAAGGGTCAGCATCGGCAGCAGCGCGCGGGTGCCGGCGGCATGGGCGGCCGTTTCCGGCGCAATCACCCCTTCAATTTGCCCGGTCCCGAATTTTTCGCCGTCCGGTGACAGGCGCTTCGCCAATCCGTAGCTCATGAACGATGCAGGCGTTGCGCCGCCCGGCACGATGCCCATGAAGCATCCGACCGCCGCGCTGCGAATCGATGTCAGCCAATAGCGTGGCAATTCCTTCCAAGTATCGATAACGACCCGCATGTCGATCTTGGCGCGTGTGCCTTTGAAGGCGAGCCCCTCTTCCAAGGTGAGGAGGATCTCGCCGATACCGAACAGTCCAATCACCGCGATCAGAAAGTCAAAGCCTTGCAGCAACTCCATATGCCCAAAAGTAAGGCGCAATTGACTGTTGACCGGATCGAGCCCCACTGCAGCAAGCGCAAAACCGATCATCATCGCGGCAACCGTCTTCATTGCCTGGCCTTTGCTCATGCCGACGAACGCACAGAAGGTCAGCAGGTACACCGAGAAATACTCGGGCGGTCCAAATTTGAGCGCGAATCGGGCGATGACCGGCGACAAGAACGTAATCATGATCACCGCCACCAACGCACCGACGAATGACGAGGTGAACGCGGCCGTGAGCGCCTTCGCGGCCTCGCCTTTTTGTGCCATCGGATAACCATCAAAGGTCGTGGCCACCGACCAGGGCTCACCCGGAATGTTGAACAGGATCGAGGTGATCGCACCACCGAACAGCGCGCCCCAGTAGATGCAGGACAACAAAATAATGGCAGTGGTGGTCCCGCCCGGTTGCTGCGCGAGGACAAAGGTGAGCGGCAGCAAGATCGCGACGCCATTGGCGCCACCCAGACCGGGCAACACGCCGATCAAGACGCCAAGGGTCACCCCGACAAACATGTACAACACGTTCTTTAGACTGAGAGCAATCGCGAAGCCCTGCATCAGGGATGAAAGCTCGTCCATGCGTTATGCCAACCCAAGCAGGACTTCGATGGGTCCTTTGGGCAGAGGAACTTTAAACCAGACCTCAAAAACCAGAAAAAACGCGACCATCACACCGACTGACACGACCAGCGTCTTCACGATCCCATACTTGCCCAGCCACATCATGAAAAATCCGATGAAGACCATCGAGGCCAGATAAATGCCGGCCCATTGAATGAACGCGACATAGATCACCGAGGGCGCCAGCACCAGCAGCACAAGTTTGAGTTGCGCGACTGAGACGAAGCTCTTCGCGGCAAGCTTCTTGTCGCCAAGGCCACGATAGAACACGATCCCACTTGATACGAGGATCAATAGACCTAAATAGAACGGAAAGTAGCCGGACTCCGGGCCGTCATCACCCCAGCGCGCACCCAATCGCCAACTGTCGAAGACTACCGCCGCACCGAAAATGAAAATGAGCCCGGCAACGACCAACTCAAGCGCACGAGACGAGGCGGCGGAACGATCGGATTGCTGGGGTGTGCTCATTGGAGAAGAGTGACGCAACGGGTGCGGCACCCAGTGGGGATTGGTGGCCATCCCAGGCGCCAGAGCGGCCGGCGCCTGGGCTGCGTCTGCTTATTTCTTCAGGAGGAACCCGGCTTCTTTCATGAGATCAAAATGGCGCTGATCTTCCTTGGCGAGCCAGGCCCGGAACGGATCGCCCACCATGAACGTCTGATTGAAGGCGCCCTTCTCCATGAAATCTTTCCACTCTGGCGTTTCACGCACCTTCTTGATGACCTCGATGTAGTAATTCCGCTGCGCATCCGTGACACCCGGCGGCATAAAGATGCCCCGCAGCATCAGATAGTCGAGATCGACACCCACCTGTTTGCAGGTCGGAATATCGTTCCATGACATATCACCGGTGACCTTGACCTTGTAGGGCATGCGCTCGTCGTCGAAGACACAAAGCGGGCGCAATTGACCGGCACGCCACTGCGATACCGCCTCAATCGGATTATTGACAGTGGAATTGATGTGCTTGCCGACCAGTTGCGTCGCCACCTCGCCGCCCCCTTTGTAGGGGATATAGGTGAACTTGATGCCCGTCTGCTTTTCGAGGCCAACCGTGATGATCTGATCTTCTTGTTTCGACCCGGTACCGCCCATCTTGAATTTGTGAAAGCCAGCGACTTTCACCGCATCGACGTATTCCCTCGCCGATTGGTACGGCGTTTCAGCGTTGACCCACAGCACGAACTGGTCGAGCGCCATCATCGCGACCGGCGTCATTTCCTTCCAGTTGAAGGGAATCCCGGTGGCGTGCGGCGTCGTGAACAGATTCGACAGCGTAATGATGATCTTATGCGGATCGTTCTTCGCATTCTTGATATCGAGGAACCCTTCGGCCCCCGCGCCGCCACCTTTGTTCACAACCACCATCGACTGCTTCATCAAACCATGTTTCTTGATGATGGCATCGACAAGGCGCGCCATTTGGTCCGCCCCGCCGCCGGTACCGGCCGGAACGATGAACTCGACGGTCCTGGTGGGCTCCCAAGTCTGCGCGTGGGCAGCCATTCCCATCGAAGCGAGCCCCAGGCAGAAGAGGGCCAACAGAGTTTTGCATTGCAGCAAAATCGCCTCCTTGAACTCAAGTACTAAGTCGAACTGTGCGCCGCCGTCGATTCTTTGCCGACGGTCGACTTTATCCAACTTGCAGTGTACGCCTATTGTTCGGCATTCGCTATCGGTCGCGATGCCAACCATTCCTTTAACTTTTCCTTACAGCGCGCCAACGTCAAGGCTGCGGCAATACCGATGCGGCTGGTTTCTTCCGCTTGTTGAGCGCGGCGCCGATCGCAATGACCAACAACGCACCGACGATCTTGGCGACGTAGAAGGTCTTCAGCCACATCGCGTTCTCATCGATCCAGCCCTCGATCGCGCGGTCGGTGACAATCATGTCGCCGGCGATCCAGCCAAGCAGCGCCGCACCGAGGGTAATGATGATGGGCAGTCGCTCCATCAGTTTGAGCACGAGCGAGCTGCCGAAGATGACGATGGGAATACTGATCGCCAACCCAAGGATCAGGAGCACCAGCTCGGCGTTACCCGGAACGCCCGCGGCCGCCGACTTGGCAGCACCGGCGACCGCCAGCACGTTGTCCAGACTCATCACGAGATCGGCGATGAGAATCGTCTTGATGGCGGCCATCAGATTGTCATGGCCATCGACATGCCCCTCGTCATCACCCTCCACCAGCAGGTTGTAGCCGATCCAGACGAGGAGGACCCCGCCCACAATCTTGAGATACGGAAACGCGAGCAGCGCCACCGCGAAGACGGTGAGGATGATACGCAGGATGATCGCCGCGGCACTGCCCCAGAAAATCGCTTTTTTTTGCTGGTTGGGGGGAAGCGATCGGGATGCCAGCGCGATGACCACCGCGTTGTCGCCCGACAACAGCAGATTGATCCAGATGATGACGCCAAGGCCGGCCCAGAACTGCGGCGCAAACAGCATTTCCATGGTGCGTTTCCTCTACCGGGCAACCACCGGCCCGATGTCCTTTGTTGGGATTCCCGCTCGTTAATTCTCGCCGATCGAAATGCCGCGACCGATCGGCGGACCATTACCTCAGAACAAGCCAACCACCTTACCATTTATTAAGTCAATCTTTTCGGCCGACGGTACTTTCGGCAGACCGGGCATCGTCATGATATCGCCACAGACCATCACGATGAATTCGGCGCCCGCCGCCAGACGGACCTCGCGAACGTTGATCGAATGATTTTCAGGCGCACCGCGTAAGCCGGCATCGGTCGAAAACGACATCTGTGTTTTCGCCACGCACACCGGATAATGACCGTATCCGTCATCCTGGAGTTTCTTGATTTGTCCGCGAATCTTGGCATCCGCCGTGACTTCGACGGCACGATAGACGCGCTTGGCGATCTTGTTGATCTTGTCCCAGAGCGTGTCGCTGTCTTCGTAGACAAAACTGAACGTTGACTTCTGCTCGCACAGCCCGACCACCACGTTGGCCAGTTCCGCGGCACCCTTGCCGCCCTTGGCCCAGTGGTTCGCGAGCACGACCGGCACGCCCAGTTTCTTCATGCGCGTTTTGATGAGTTCGATCTCGGCGGCGGTGTCGCTGGTGAATTTGTTGATCGAGACCACGCACGGAATGCCATAGACCTTCGTGACGTTCTCGACGTGGCGCTCCAGATTGACGATGCCCTTCTCGAGTGCGGCGACATTCTCTTGGGTGATGATCTTGAGATCGACGCCGCCGTGATACTTGAGTGCCCGTACGGTCGCGACGATGACTGCCGCGTTAGGACGTAATCCGGATTTCCGGCATTTGATATCCACAAACTTCTCGGCACCCAGATCGGCGCCGAATCCGGCCTCGGTCACGACGTAATCAGCCAGCTTCATCGCCGCCTTGGTCGCGATGACCGAATTACAGCCGTGCGCGATGTTGGCGAACGGGCCGCCATGAATGAACGCCGGATTGTTCTCCAGCGTTTGCACGAGGTTCGGCGCCAAAGCGTCTTTCAGCAGCACGGTCATCGCGCCATGGGCCTTGAGATCACGGGCGTAGACCGGTTTTTGCTCGCGCGTATAGCCGATGACTATATTGCCCAGCCGGCGCTTCAGATCATCAATCGAAGTCGCCAGACAGAAAATCGCCATGACTTCCGAGGCGACGACGATATCGAAACCGTCCTGGCGCGGATAACCGTTGCCCGGACCACCCAATGACCCGACGATCTCGCGCAATGCCCGGTCGTTCATGTCGACCACCCGCTTCCAGGCGATGCGCCGGACATCAATGCCTAGCTCGTTGCCGTGATGGATGTGGTTGTCGATCAACGCGGCCAGCAGGTTATTCGCCAACGCGATCGCGCTGAAATCGCCGGTGAAATGCAGATTGATGTCTTCCATCGGCACCACCTGCGCATAGCCGCCGCCTGCCGCGCCGCCTTTCACACCGAATACGGGGCCAAGCGAAGGCTCGCGCAAACAGATCACCGCCTTTTTGCCGATGTGGTTGAGCGCATCGCCTAAACCAACCGTCGTCGTGGTCTTGCCCTCACCAGCCGGCGTCGGATTGATTGCAGTCACCAGAATCAACTTCGAACCAGGGCGCTCCGGAAGGCTGTCGAGATACGGCAGCGAAACCTTGGCCTTGTAGTGGCCAAACGGCTCAAGCTGTTCTTCGCCGATCCCCAATCGTTCGCGCGCAATTTTGGATACGCGCTGCATCGTTGCAGCCTGGGCGATTTCGATATCCGATGGCATGACAGTCTCCGGGCAATGAGGATGACGCGAGGCGCGTGTGCTGGGCGCCAAGGCGCGCGTTGGCGGGTCGCGCACTATAGACACTCGTACCCCATTCAAACATTGACGAACATCAATCCTTGCGGAGCACGGCGGGGCCAAGGCACCGCTGCGCGCTTTGACACGGGGACACGAGGAATGGTACAAAGCCCGCGTGCTGGTGGGGCCTTTGCGAGTCCACCTGACACACCCAGGAGGAGAAAGGCCGATGCGCTTTAACAAGAACAGCAATCACACGGTGCGCGGCGGCTCCCCAGGCAGCTTGTGGGCGGTCGGCGCCGCGTTATGGTTAGCCGCACCGCTGGCGATGGCAGCGAGTGAACCGCCGGTCGTGATGGGCATTCCGGTCGATTTCATCCTGTTTGCCCTCACTTTGCTTGGCGTTGCACTCTTTCATCACTTCACCTTGCAGGTCGCGCTGCTTGGCCTGGCGACCATTTCGATTTACAAGGTCGCCTTTACCGGTTTCAAAGCGGGCGACGGCGTCGCAGGCCTCTTTGGCCACCTTGGGCATGAATGGGTCATCCTCACCAATCTGCTCTTTTTGCTGGTGGGCTTCGCCTTTCTTTCGAAGCACTTCGAAGACAGCAAGGTGCCGGCGGTGCTGCCGAAGTACCTGCCGGCCGGTTGGCAAGGCGCGTTCGTGTTACTTGCGATGGTGTTCGTGCTGTCGTCCTTCCTCGATAACATTGCGGCCGCGCTGATCGGTGGGGCGATGGCCCACACCGTATTTCGCGGCAAGGTCCATATCGGCTACCTGGCCGCCATCGTTGCCGCCTCGAACGCCGGCGGTTCAGGCAGCGTGGTGGGCGACACCACGACGACGATGATGTGGATCGACGGTGTGAGCCCGCTTGCAGTGGTGCATGCCTATGTCGCCGCTGCGGTGGCGCTCGTGGTGTTCGGCATCCCGGCGGCGCGACAACAGGACCGGCACTCGCCGTTGATGCCCTACCAACCGGATGGCGTCCCCATCGACTGGGCGCGGGTTGGCATCGTCGCCTTCATTCTGGTGGTGGCCATCTCCGTCAACGTCTATGTGAATATCTTGCATAACGACATCGCCGACCAGTTTCCTTTCATTGGCGTTGCGGTCGTCTTGGCACTCCTCGTCTCCATACCCTTGCGCGCGCCGGAGTGGAGTCTCTTGCCCGGCGCCCTGAAGGGCACGATCTTCCTGCTCTCGCTGGTCACCTGCGCCTCGATGATGCCGGTGGAAAAGCTCCCAGCGGCCTCCTGGCAGTCCGCGATGGGGCTAGGCTTCATCTCGGCGGTGTTTGACAACATTCCGCTCACCGCACTCGCCCTGAAGCAAGGCGGCTACGACTGGGGCATGCTCGCCTATACAGTGGGCTTTGGCGGCTCGATGATCTGGTTCGGCTCGTCGGCGGGTGTGGCGCTCTCCAATATGTATCCGGAGGCGAAGAATGTAGGCAGCTGGGTGTATCACGGCTGGCATGTTGCCCTGGCCTATGTGATCGGCTTTTTCGTCCTGCTCGCGGTGATGGGTTGGGAGCCAACGCCCAAGCGGAGCGATGCGGCCGCGGCACGGCCGGTCGTACAGCAGCCGGCGCGATGATCCGCTGCGGCGCTTTACATGCCGGCCGCGGACACCTCTTCCTGTTGAAGCGAGAAGATCGATGAATACCCGCCTGACCAGTCGGGTGGAATTAGGCACGGCCGCGGATCGTGATGCGCGAAGGGCGCCGGTTTGCCGCGCACGACGGTGCCGCTGTGAACGGTGCCAAGCGGATTGCACATGTAGGTGAACGCATCGGCCGCGGTGAGCGTGTAAAGCAGTAACGGACGCCCCACATCGGAATCGTTGCGCGGCGACGAATGCAGCATCCGGCAGTTGTGGATCGTGAGCGAACCGGCCGGACCGGTGAGATACACCGTCTTTGACGTATCGAGCTTTGCCGCATCGGTATCGCGCAGGCAACCGATCCATTTGCCGGCCTCGTCATACTGCGACAGCATCGGCTCGATGTCATGGCTGCCCGGCAGCACGCCAAGCGGTCCTTGATCCATGCCGCAATCGTACAAATAGGTGCCGACGGTGAGCGGCGTGTAATTGGTGTGCGGCCAGAACGAGATGTCGTAATGCCACTTCACCTCCTCGCCGCCCTTCTTCCATTTGAAGTTGAGCTTCGAATGGTGGAATTTGACATCCGGGCCGACCAGATCGGCGACGATGTCTGGCATCGGACCCTTGGTGCAGTATTCCCAGAACACCGGATGATGAATATCCGGGCTCGATACACGGCGCAGGCGCGGCGCATCGGACCGGTGATCGGGCTCCAGATCGAATTTCTTGTCCGAATTCGTCACCTTTCGGCTTTGCTCGACCAGCTCTTCGGTGGCGGCGCGCAACCGCATGAGCCAATCATTCGGAATCACCCGTTCGAGAAGAATATAGCCGTCGCGAAAATAGGCCTCACGCTGCGACTGCTTCAGCATGCGGGGCGGAATGGCGAGAATTTGTTCGGGGGTCATTTTTCATGTCTCCTTCGTCGACATTCGGGGGAAACGGGAAAAGGGAAAAGCGAGATACGCCGTCAGGCGTCCAGCGAATTGGCGGTCTCCCGATCGAGGTAGAAGTATGGCGTTTCCCGTTTCCCTTTTCACGTTTCCCTTTTCCCGCTTCCCGGCCATCACCGCATCTGCAAGATCACTCCCGGCAGCCACGTCACCAGCTTCGGCCAGATCATCACGACCATCAAGGTCACACACTGAAGAATAATAAACGGAACGACGCCGCGATACATGTCGTTGATGGTGATCTCAGGCGGGGCCACCGCGCGTAAATAGAAAATCGCGGGGGCCATGGGCGGCGTGAGATAGCTGGTTTGGATCATGATGAGGAACAAGGTGCAGAACCACACCGGATCGAAGCCTACCGTCTTCACCAGCGGAGTGAAGATCGGCACGAAGATCAGCACGATCGAAATCCAATCGAGGAAGAATCCGGCGATGAAGACGATCAACATCAACAACGACAGCAGCATCCAGGGCGAGAGCTGCAGATCGACGATCGCGCGATTGGCGACGTTGATCCCGCCCGCACCGATGAACACGCCGGTGAAGAGCGTTCCGGCGAGCAGCACCGCCATGATCATCGCGGTAATCTTCAGCGTCTTGACGAGCGCGGCATAGAGCGCCCTGAACGTAAAGGTGCGATAGACCATTGTCAGCAGCACCGAGCAGAGCGCCCCGATCGCGGCGGCTTCGGTGGGCGAAGCCCAGCCGAGCAGGATCGAACCCAGCACCGCGAAAATCATGAACACCGGCGGAATCAAGTTGCGCGTGGTGATCCAGAGTTTGGCGCTCACCGTTGGATCACTTGGGTCCGGCGGAATACGCGGTCCGTACGCCGGACGAACCGTGCAAAGGACCAGAATGTAGATAAGGTAGAACCCCGCCATGATGAGGCCGGGAAACACCATCCCGTAAAGCAGATCGCCAACGGAAATGTCGGCGAGGGGCCCCATGACGACCGCAACCACCGAGGGCGGAATGATCGTGCCAAGCGAGCCACCCGCGCAGATGGTGCCTGAGATCAATCCCTTGTCGTAGCCGTACCGCAACATGATAGGGATCGTGAGCAACCCCACCACCGATTCGGTAGCACCGATCACACCCGATGATGCGGCAAAGATGATGCACATGATGATGGTCGCGAGCGCGAGGCCACCTGGCAGGCGCCGCGTCCAGATATGGATCGCCTCGAACAGTCGGTCGGCGATCCCGGAGCGTTCCAGCATGGCGCCCATGAACACGAACAATGGCACCGCGGCGAAGACGAAGTTGGACGAGAGATCCTCGATCTTCTCCACGAACTGGAAGATGACGCGATCGCCGAAGGTGATGAGACCGAACAAGAGCGCGGTAATCATCATCGCAAACATCACCTGCACGCCAAGAAACATCAGCGCGAAAGCGACCGGCAGCATCAGAAAGGGCAGCCAATCCATCAGCGGCCCGCGTGCTGCATGGCGGTGAGCGCCTTCAGCAGCTCGACGAAGGTCTGCATCGCAAACATGAAAAAGCTCACGACGAACACCACCCGGAACGGCCAGACCGGCATGTTCATCGCCGATTGTCCCGTGCGCTCATGACGCGACCAGCCGACCCAGAGATGCTGTGCCAAGGCGATCGTGAGCCAGATCAAGAGCGGTATCACGATGCAATAGACGACCAGATCGATGATCGCGCGGGTGCGCGACGAAAATTTGCCGGAGAAGATATCGATGCGGATGTGTTCGCGTTCGCGCAAGGTGTAAGCAAGCCCAAGCAGAAAATGCGAGCCGGTGAGGAGATAGCCGATCTCATAGGCCCAGACGGTCGGCGCGCGCATCACATAGCGCGAAAACACTTCCCAGCAGGTGGCAAGCGTGAGGGGCACCAGGAGCAGCGCCGCGAAAATTCCGACGACGCCCACCGCACGCTCAATGGCGCGAATCGATGCGTTCAAACGCGCCCCTCTCCCCAACCCCTCTCCCGCACTGGGGCGAGGGGCTCTCTACTACCCCGCTCCCGCGATTGGGCGAGGGGCTTGCTACCGCGCCTCTCCCGCGGCTCGTAGGACGGCAAGACAACGCGCATCAGCATGTTGCCGGCTGGATCAGCCGCGCACCTTCACCTTGCGCCAGCTCTCGGCGTTCTTCCATTGCGCGTCGAACTCCTGCAGGCTCTTGTGAACGCGTCCGAACCACTTGTGCTTGCCCTCCTTCACCGTCTTGTCGGCCCAGTCGAGACCGATCTTGCGCGCCGCGTACTGCACCTCGGCATCGAGCTCGATGATCTCGTTGCCCGCCTTCTTGTAGAAATCGAGCGCCTTCGCGTCTTCCTGGCCGATCTTGAGCCACGACTCAAAGGTGACGAGCTTGGCCGCCGTCTCGACGATCTTCTTGTCGCCGGCCGAAAGCTTGTTCCAGGCATCCTTGTTGATGACGAGTTCAAACGGGGCAGTCGGCTGATGCACACCCGGATAGATCAGATACTTGGCCACCTTGTAGAAGCCGGGTGCGATGTTCTCCCAGAGCGTGCCCCACTCGGTCGCATCGATCGCGCCGCGCTCCAGCATCGGATACACCTCGCCGCCTGCGGTGGTGACCGGCGCCGCACCAAGATCCTTCGCCATCTCAAGCCAGGCGCCCGCGGTGCGCAGTTTCAAACCCTTCAGATCGGCAAGCGATCTGACGGGCTTCCTCGAATGCAGGAACACCTCGGCGGTGCGAATGAAGAGCGGTAGCGAAATCACGCCTTCCATCTCATCGCGGTATTGGCGCTGCAGCTCGGCACCGCCCGCTTCATACAACCAATGCAACATGCGCTCGGTATCAAACGACCCGGCATAACCACCGAACAGGACGGTGGTCGGATCCTTGCCCCAGTCGTAGCCGATCCAGGTATGGCCGCATTCAGCAACGCCGTTCTTGACGGTCTCCGGCACCTTCAGCGCATTGCCGAGTGCGCCACCCGGAAAGGTTTGCACCTTGATGCGACCACCGCTTAGCATTTCGACCCGCTCGCCGAACGCTTTCGCACCGATATCCATCAATGGCCCACCGGGCCAGGCGGTGGCCATCTTCCAGGTATGGGTCTGCGTACCTTGCGCCGCAACGGATGCCGCAACCGTGGCCGCAGCGCCGGCCGCGCTGTACTTCAGGAAGTCGCGCTTTTGCATGATGTCTCCTCGCTATTATTTGTAGGGCATCTCTAAAAATTGCTTAATTTCGAGGCACATTGTAAACGTTAAGTGGGTATGTACGT
>CAMDRJ010000066.1 GCA_945906755.1 Klebsiella pneumoniae
GATTTAGGCTCTCGTACTCGTCCATCCGCGATTCTCCTTTCGTGTGCTTGGCGGCTCACGATCGATAGTTTCGCCGGGTGGACTCCCGGATTCGTCAAACTTCTGCTGCCTCCCCGGCAGAGCCGGGGGAACTCCCTACTTATTAGGGGAGCGATGATTAAGCTTTCTCGCGCGATTAGCGTGATCACATTTTCAGGGAGTTACGAGGGATCGGAGGGGTTGGGGCCCTCCGACCCAACAAGTAGCCCCCTTGTTCCATTACTTGTCTAGTGGTCGGTCGTAATCAAAATTGCAGCGCGTTCGTTCTTCTACGCCCGCTCGGGCACAAGAATTTGCATCGTCTCGGCTGAAACTTTCACCGCTGCGGCGCCGATGTTTTCTTCCAGATGCGCGATTCTTCCCGTACCCGGAATGAGCAGCGTGGCCGGTGACCGCGCGAGTAGCCAGGCGAGAGCGACTTGCGCGGTCGTCACTTTATGCTCATGGGCGATTTTCACGAGTCTTGGCGCTCTCAACAACTGACCCGATGCGAGCGGATACCATGGAATGAACGCGATGCCCATGCGCTCACAAGCCGCCAACAGTGCGTCGTGGCTTTGATCCTCGACGTTGAAATATTTCTGGACCGAGACGATCGGGACGATGTTGGTGGCTTGTTCGAGCTGGCCCACGGTCACGCCCGACAGCCCGATATGCCGGATCTTGCCGGCACGGCGAAGGTCCGCGAGCGCCCCGATCGAATCTGCGAAGGGCACATGCAGGTCCGGTATCTGCAGCTGATAAAGATCAATACACGATAACCGCAAGCGCGTGAGACTTTCCTCCACCGCTTTGCGTAAATGGTCGGGACGCCCATTGGGGATCCAGCTCTTCTTATTGGGCCGTGTGTAGCCGCCTTTGGTGGCGATCACTAGGCCAGCCGGGTACGGATAAAGCGCCTCGGCGATCAGGGTTTCCGCCACCTCCGGTCCGTAACTATCGGCCGTATCGATGAAATTGACGCCTAGCGACACCGCACGTTGCAATAGCTGCAACGCCGCCGGATGGTTCTTTGGTAGGCCCCATGCGCCGTTGCCGCACAGGCGCATCGAGCTATAGCCGAGGCGATTAACCTTGAGGTCGCCTAATGCGACGGTGCCGGCTTGTGTTGCGTTCAAAGTGGTTGCCATCGCTATTCCGGTTTGATCCGCGCGTCCTTGGCGATTCTCGCGTACCGGCCGATATCCACGCGAATCACTTCGGCAAATCGTTCTGGCGTGGAACCGAGCGGTTCAATGCCGACCGGCATCAGCCGATCCTTGACGACCACTGGGTCGGCAAGAATGCGATTGATCTCGGTGTTAAGCCGATCGATGATGGGTCGCGGCGTACCGGCCGGCGCCAGTACACCATTCCAGGTTTCGACCACGTAACCGGGCAGCGTATCGCCGATGGTGGGAACGTCAGGCAGCAACGCCGTGCGCGTGGAGCCTGCCACCGCAATCGCCCGCAATTTTCCAGTCTTGTAGTGGGGCAGCAAGGAATTGATGGCGCCGATGGTGAACGAGATTTCATTCGACAACAGCGCCGGCACGATGCCGCTTGCTCCTTTGTAAGGAATATGTAAGACGTCGATGTTGGTCATCGACTTCATCAATTCCGCGGCGAGATGATGGGGCGCACCGATGCCCGCCGTGCCGTAAGTCATGCCCGGTTTTGCCTTGGCATGGGAAATGAACTCCTTGACGGTGTGGATCGGTGAACTCGCGTTCACGGTGAGCACAAAGGGGACAGCCCCAGCGAGAATGATCGGATCAAAATCTTTGATCGGGTCATAAGGCAGTTTCACGAAGAAGCTCGGATTGACGGCATGCGCGCTCGATGTGAAGAGGAGCGAATAGCCGTCGGCGGGTTGTCGGGCCACGAATTCGGTGGCGATGTTGCCTGCGCCCCCCGGTTTGTTTTCCACGATCACCGGTTGCCCGAATGCGAGTTGCAATCGTTCGGCAATGATGCGTGCAAGGAGATCATTGGAGCCGCCCGGCGGCAACGGGACGGTGACGCGAATCGGGCGCACCGGATACGTCTGCGACCAGGCCTTCGTCGCGGCGAACGCGAACAGTATCGACACGACTACACTGGCAAGCATTCTTCGGTCGACTCTCATCGCAACCCCGTTTTGATTGGTTCCCATCATACCGACCGTCTGCGTAACATTGTAACCATGGATATCTCCCTTCAGTTGCTCAGTGCCGCGCGCACGCTGTCGCGCGGGCTCGACAAGCTCGATTTTGCAGCGCCGATCACCCATGTCTATAACCCGCACCGCTACGCATGGGCTCCCTATGAGGAGTATGTGACGCGGTTCGGCGCTCGGCAAAAACGCGTGGTCCTGCTTGGCATGAATCCCGGGCCCTTTGGCATGATGCAGACGGGTGTTCCGTTCGGCGAAGTTGCCGCAGTGCGCGATTGGATGAAGATCGCGGCACGCACCAAAGTGCCGACGCAGATGCATCCAAAGCGGCCGATCGAGGGCTTTGCGTGCGCACGGTCGGAGGTGAGCGGACGACGCCTATGGGGTTGGGCCGCTGCACGCTTTGCGGATGCGGAGACGTTTTTCGACGAATGGTTCGTGCTCAATTACTGTCCGCTCGCGTTTCTTGAAGAATCGGGTCGCAATTTCACCCCGGACAAACTGCCCGCGGCACAGTTGCGCGAACTCTATGCGCTATGTGATCGGCATTTGGCGGCGACCCTCACGGCGCTCGCGCCGACCTGGGCACTTGGCGTGGGCGGCTTCGCCGAAAAACGCCTTCGCGCGGTGCTGCAAGGGGATGCGATAGCGAGCGATCTTGCACGCCGCATCAAGATCGGTCAGATCCTGCATCCGAGCCCGGCGAGTCCCGCCGCCAATCGCGGCTGGGAGGACGCGGTGAATAAACAGCTCGCCCTGCTGGGCATCATTGCCTGAACCAACCGGCCGAGGCACACTTCACGCATGGATCCGCTCGACAAAATTGTCGCCGAGGCGCGCCGCAACCGCGAGCAGCGTGAAAAGGGCTATCGCGAACGCGCGTTGAAACTCTATCCGCATGTGTGCGGACGCTGCTCGCGCGCTTTTTCTTATCCGACCCTCCAATTGCTGGAGGTGCATCATAAAGACCACAATCACGACAATAATCCGCCCGATGGCAGCAATTGGGAGCTGCTATGCACCTATTGCCATGAGGACGAGCATGCCCGCCAGCTCAATAACGCCGGGCGCGTGCCAACCCCAGGAGGGGAGCAGACCGCGCATGCGACCTACCAACCGTTCGCCAGTCTGAAGGACAAGCTGAAACCGAAGGGGTAGCACGTCGGGTATCGGCCGGTTAGCGCGCGCCGGCGGCTTGCAAGACGCTGACCATCTCCTGATAGCCTGCGGCGCGGGCAAGCGCAACGGGGGTGCGTCCCTGCCGGTCGGCGAGATTGACATTCGCGCCGGCCGCAACCAGCGCACGCAGCGTTGCGAGATGACGGGGGCCGCCATCGCCAAGGACGATTGACTCGATTAGCGCCGTCCAGCCAAGATTGTTGATGTGATCGAGCGGTGCGCCGGCCTTGATCAACATGCGCACGACTTCATGATGTCCAAGGTGCGCGGCGGCGATAAGCGCGGTGCCATCGTAGCGACTGGTCACGTTCCGTGGGTTAGTGCCGAGTTCAAGGGCGAGCGCAAGGGTAGGCAGATCGTTGGCGACCGCCGCGATCGTCACGATGTCGTAGCGATCGTTCTCCAGGGCATTCGGGTCAGCGCCGCCTGCCACGAGTGCGCGCATCGCATCGCGTTGGGATCGGTAGGCGGCGACATGCAGCAGCGTACGCTGATAGGCGTCACGCGCGCCCGTCGGTGCGCGCTTGGCAAGCAGGTCACGGATCGTGGCGACATCCCCGCGGGCGGCCGCCGCATGGAGCCCCTGATACCCGGCAAGCTCGGCCGCACTCGGCGGAATTTGGGCCAGTGACTGATCGAGTCCCAGCAATGCGAAGCACAGTGCGAATCCAGCGGATCGAAGCATGGTCGGTGCAATCTTAAGCGGAGGGCCATTGTAGGTAAATGATCGCACCGATCACCATCGCGCCACCAAAAAGTTGCCATCCGGACAGCGTCTGCCCAAGAAAGACGGCGCTAAGGAGGGTCACCGCGACCGGCTCAAAATTGAGGAGAAACGAGGTGCGGCTCGGCCCGACCTTCTGGATCGCCATGAAAAGGCCCGTGAGGGCAATCGGAAAGGAGATGCAGACGCCCCAAAACCCCACCATACCGATCGTCGTGGCCGGCAACGTGAATGACCCGGTCACTAAGCATGCAAGCAGAAATACGAGACTCGCCGACGCAGTCATATGGGCGGTCCGTGGACGCGAATCGCCATGCGGAAACAACCGCGAGGTCAAGATGATCGTGGCGGCGAACCCGATCGAGCCGACCGTTCCGGCGATGATTCCGTAGGTCGATGGCCGCAATTCCCCCGCATTGAGCGTCAATACCAGACCGGAAAAGGCGAGCACCAAGGCCAGCGCCTGCTTGAGCCGGAGCCGGGTGCGGCCCAGGTAGGCTTCAGCCACAGCAGTGAGGATCGGGTGAGTGGAAAATGTGAGGACGGCGAGCGGCGCCGCCATATGTTCGATGGCCGAATACATGCCGAAGGTTTGCACCGCCAACAGCCCCCCCAGGGCGAGGGCTCGAACGCGGAGCTCAGGCGGCAGGCTTAGGGGAATCCGGGCCAAAGATAGCAGGAGGGCTAACCAAAATACCGCCGCCACGGTGCGAACGGTGACGATGGTAAGTGCGTTAGCCCCGTCGTTGTAGGCGAGCTTGGCGAGGATTGCCCCGGCGGCGAAGCAGCTTGACACGCCGATGACAAAAAGCGTGCCGGCGAGCGTCGGACGTGCCGCGATACGGGGCGGGGTGGGTGTCAACATTGCGCAGTCAATGAGTTGAGGGGGCCCTAAGGGCCCCCGTTTCACAGGCCAGGTGGGAAAAGAATTTACAGATTAACCCAAACCTTTCACCCTCTTGTTGATAGGATGGTTAGACGCATCGCTGGTGATAGACGCCAACCGTTGCATGCCGGCCCAAGCCCCGCCGTTTGTTAGATTTGCCGGCCCGGATGGTTTTGCCGCGTTGAGTGTTGAGTTATCCGTAGTGCCGCTTTGATTGAAATTGTGTACTCCTATGCCACGTCGACCTCGCATTGCGTTAAACGCCGTACCGATCCATATCATGCTCCGGGCGGCCGGCCGTCGATCCTGCTTCATCGACGATGAGGATTATCGGACTTTCCTCACTTGGCTGGGCGAAGCGCTGGCGGACCATGATTGTTCGCTCCATGCGTACGTTCTGCTGCCCAATCAAGTCCATCTGCTGCTCACACCGCGCAAGGCCGATGCTATCGCGGCAGTGGTGATGGCGATGGGGCGGCGCTATGTGCAGTATTTCAATCAGCGCCATCGTCGCACCGGAACGCTCTGGGAAAGCCGGTACCGGTCGTCATTGATTCAACCGGAAACCTATCTCCTCGACTGTCAGCAATTCATTGAAACGCAACCGGCGCGCACCAAGCTTACCCAAGGCCTTGCCCGTTATCGCTGGTCGAGCTTTGGCGCGAACGCGCTTGGCAAGATGGACTCCCTGGTGTCACCCCATGCCGTGTATGACGCGCTTGGGCGAGGCCCGTCTATCCGTCAGAAAAAATACCAGGCGAGGGTGACTGGTAAGCACGATGCCGCAACGATGGCGCAAATTGCGCTTGCACTCAAACAAAATCAACCGCTCGGCAATGAACGCTTCTACGCGAAAATCGAGCGACTCGTGGGCGAGCGGCGCGAGGCCCGGCCGCGCGGGCGGCCCAGGCTGGAGACCACGGACCGCGCGGAATAAGAAGCGGTTGCAAAATGAGGGGAAACATCCCCTCATACTCCCCTAAGCTTGGGCCGTTTGGTGTCATTTTGAAACGGCCTCGAAGAATCACGACCTACTTGCGCTTGTCGCGTTGATGATTGGGCATCAGTTGCAATTGCCCAAGGTTTTTGATAGCGGCTTCTTCACTCATGAGGCACGCCTTGCGTAATGCAAGCAGCGCGCGGCCAAACGCCGTTTCGCCCCAAAGCCAATCGGCAAGCGCCACATCATTGATGCGCCCCGGCTTCGCGGTCGCCGCCTCGTAGTAAAACGCTTTCAGATCGTCGGTCGCACGTTTAATGACGACCACCGTCGGCACGCCAGCCTGCGGGCTTGGCAACGCAAGATTCTGCGCGAACGACATCATCAAGGCCGGCACATCGGTCACCGGCATGCCGGAAATGCCGACCGTGGTGCGGCCGCGCGCACGCTTTGCTTCGTCATGCCAGGGGCGCAGGCGCTCGATTTCATCTTGTAGCGCCGACTGCAATTGATCGAACGGACTGCCGGCCGGTGGTGGCGACAAGTTGATCGGGCAGGCCCAGCCTTCTTCGTCGGCAGATGCGGCGGGGGCTTGATCGGGAAAGGCGACCAGCGCGGGACCCTTGGCGAGCTTGAACAAATCGAGCAGCGCGACCAGCACGCGGCGCTGAAACGCGGGTGCGTTCGGCGCACCTAGCGGGCGGCCGAGTTCAAACGGCACCGCGAGCGCCCGCGGTGGACGCATGCGTTCGGCATGCCGGGGGATGATGGCGATCAACGCGGTTGCCAGGCCTTCTCGTTCGAGATAGTGAGCCAGCGCGCACACGGCGCGCGTGCATTGCGGTCAAACACCCATCAAGATGACGGCATCGACCTGATCACCCTTTAGCACGCCGGCGAGTTCACGCGCATTGGCTTCCATGCCGGCAGGCGGCGTGGCGCCCATGAATGAATAGTGGAACTTGGCCACCGAGCCGATCACACCCTCTTTCGCCAATTCACGCAGGCGTTCGAGCGGGAAAACCGCATTCACATCTTGTTGAAAGCCTAGGCGATCAAAATTGGTCGACACATGGCTCAAGCGCAGATCACGCAGCTCGATGTCACCCGGAATGATGCGGTAATCACCCGCGCCACCGCGAAACGGCGTGTCGTTATGGCGGTGCAGCCCGGCGGTGGAAATGATTGCGACGCGACTTTCGGCGAGCGGCTTGGCCTTCGTCCAGGGTGTTTCGGCGAACTCAGGCAGGGGCTGCTCAAGCAGCGTTTCCCGAACGTCGGCCGGCATTTCGGCGAGATAGACCATGGGTATCTGTTTCCTTGTGAAAGTGAGTGTGGGGACCGGGACGACTTTAGCAGCTTGTCGTTATGCCGCGCCGGCAATCAGCCGTGCTGTCTCGGCAGGTTGCAGCACCATGCAATCGTGACCGGTCTTGAATTCATGGAAGGTCCATTGCCGATCGTTGCGTAGCACGTCGGCGAATTGATCGAACGAACCGGTACCGGGTGTCGTGCAGTGAATGTACGTTCGCTGCAGATGCGCACCACCGCCCTGCTCAAGACGAAGCGGCTGCGACATCGTGCCAAACGGATGCTGCGTCATGCGACGCGTGACCCATGCCATGTCTTCAGTACCCGGCGCCAGACCAAAGAGCGCGGCATTCGGTGGATCGACCACGCCGTTCGCTTCACCCGCTTGAATGGTGGCGTCGCGTCGTGCCGGATTGATGTAGTCCACCATCCGTTTGCCATTCGCCGGCAGAAAAGCATCGAGATAGACGAGGCGCTGCAGGCGCGCTGCGACGCGATCAGCCACACCGGTGATCACCGCCCCCGCATAGCTATGGCCTACCAGCACGACATCGTTGAGTTCCTCATGTTCGAGGAGGCCGATGACATCCTGGATATGTGTATCGAGATTGATCGAACGATTAAGCAAATGCGCACGATCGGCCAGACCAGTGAGCGTCGGTGCGAACACCGAGTGACCCGCCGCCTGCAGTAATGGCACCACGCGGCGCCAACACCATGCACCATGCCAAGCGCCATGGACCAACACGATCGGAGGTTTGGATTTCGAATTGACTGTCATGGTCGCCGCATTAAAAGGTAGGGCGGAATAGCGTAGCGCATTCCGCCGGTCGCATTCCGCCACTCGCATTCCCCCGGTAAGGAGTGCCTACCCGCCCCACCGATTCACGGTAACCTGCCCCACACTTACTCCATCGCACGAGGTCCTCTGCCATGCAAGTCGGATTCTTCTACTGGCCCTTCAATGTCGATTTGACGCGCCGTCTCGCGGCGGCCGCGGAAAAATACGGCTACGACATGATCGGGGTGGCCGACACCCCTGGAAATGCGATGGATCCTTGGGTCACCGCGACCTTGGTGGCCGAGCAGACCAAGCATCCAAAGATTTCGATTTGCGTCACCAACTTGACTTCGCGGCACCCGTCGACCACGGCGGCGGCGATTGCATCGCTTGATCTTGTCAGCGGCGGGCGTGCCATTCTCGGCATCGGTGCGGGCAATAGCGGTACCAAGAATCTCGGGTTGGGCGGCTCCAAGGCTGAACAATTGAAAGAGGGCGTGACATTCATTCAAACCCTGCTGCAAGGCAAGCCCGCAACCTACGACGGCGCGACCGCCCATATGCCCTGGGTCAAACGGGCGGCGCCGGTCTATCAGGCGGCCTCATTGCCACGCTCGCTGGAAGCGGCGGGCGAAGTTGCCGATGGCGTGTTTGCCAACTATGGGCTCGATGCCGCGAGCCTTGCGGGTTCAGTCGGCCATGTGGCACGTGGCGCGGCGCGCGTCGGTCGCTCGGTCGATGCGCTCGATATCTGGCAGATCGCTTGTCTTGATTGTCATGACGATCGCAACATCGCGCGCAATAAGATCGGCGCGATCCTCGCGTTCGTGTCGGGCTATGTGTTGGGCGGCGGGGATCTGGCCGCGCGCGGCGTGCCGGCGCAGTTCATCGAGCCCTTGCGCGAGTTACGCCGGCGATACAGCACCCGCCCGGGCGATGCCGACGCACGCATGGTCGATTCGCTTGGACTGTTCGAATACCTCGCCGGCCGCTTATCGATCTGGGGCAATCCCGATGATTGCCTGCGCCAAGCGTTGGCCGCCAAAGCGGCGGGCGCCAAGCGATTGATGTTCACGGTGAGTCTTGCCGCCGACCCGGTGCGAACCGTGCAACTCTTCGGTGAGCATGTGCTGCCAAAAATTCGAGGATAGAACATGAAACTACACTGGTCTCCCCGTTCGCCCTTCGTTCGTAAGGTGATGGTATGCGCCCATGAACTTGGTGTGGCCGAGCGCCTGGAAATCATTCGATCGCCGGTTGCGATCACCGCGCCTAACCGCGATCTTATGCGGGACAATCCGCTCTCCAAGATCCCGACTCTCATCACCGATGACGGCATGCGGCTATTCGATTCGCTCGTCATCTGCGAGTATTTGGATGCGCAAGCCGGCAAGCCTCGTTTGTTCCCGGCAAGTGGACCAGAGCGTTGGCAAGCGCTCCGCTGGCATGCCCTCGGCAATTGCCTGCTCGATATGCTGATCCTGTTTCGGAACGAACGGGATCGCCCCGAGGCCAGCCGTTCCAAGGCGCATCTCGATGCTTATCTGGAAAAGACGCTCAGCACATTGAACGCCATCGAGCGTGATGAAATCGGCAGCCTCGCGAGCAGGCCATTATCGATCGGACACATCACGATCGGCATCGCACTTGGTTATCTGGATTTCCGCTTTAGCGATCTTGCGTGGCGCGATGGACGACCCAAAGCCGCCGCCTGGTCCGCACCGATTGCGGAGCGCGCATCGATGAAAGCGACCATTCCCGTCGATGCGTGATGGCGCTCACGAATATTTTCGCGGAGCTTGATGCGAGTACCAAAGCAGAGCAACTGACCGAGCTATTGGCGCGCCCCGGTGTGCGCATCGAGCGGATCGTTTCGCAAGGTCAGGCGAGTCCACCTGGCTTTTGGTATGACGAGCCGCAGCACGAATGGGTCATCCTCTTGGCCGGTGCAGCGCGCCTGCGATTCGAGGATGAAGTAACCGATCGTGTTTTGAAGACCGGCGATTTCGTCGAGATCATTCCGCATCGACGGCATCGTCTTGCGTGGACCGATCCGGAACGTCCAACTGTTTGGCTGGCCGTTCACACCCACTGAACGCATGCCTCTACGGTCTTGGCAGTCCGGGCGGACGGGGCAGTCCGGCCGGTACCGGGAGTCCCGGCGGATGCGGAAGTCCTCTAGCAACCGGGTCGACATGGCCACCGCGATGCTTGAGGGCATTGTGTTGATGCCGCTCAGCCGCACGCGCCTTGCCGTGGTGATGATGTTTGCCGTGGCGCGCGTTGTTGTGACCGTCTTTGGCGATCACAGGCGCGCCGATGAGCGTGAGTCCGGCGAAGGCGGTTGAAAGAATGAATCGATTGATGATGTGCATCATGGGCTCCTTGTGATCTGCATCTTGGCAAGCTGCAGCAGTTGCGCTTCGGTTACGTCGAATACTGCTTCGACTAGCGACTTGCCTTGTTCCCAGGCGTCGTCCGCATCGCTGGCCGTCTGCATCGCATTGATCTTATCGGCGAGAATTTCCAACGCGACCAGACGAGCGCTTTCGCTCGGTCGGTCTAGCATCGGGTTCATCAATTTCTCCGGTTCGTGGTGACGCAGAATCGCCTCGCAAATCGATTCCGGTAAATGCCAGCTTTGTGCAAGTAGGCTGCCAACCCAACCGTGGTTGATCGCGAAGCTACCGAGCTTGCCGCGTTGCTCCAGTTCGTATTTGCCGCCTTGAAAGTCCGCGTCGGGTGTGCTGTGCTTGAACTTTCTGACAAGCAGCGCCGCTTGACCGCAATCGCGAAACAAGGCGAAGGTATGCACCGTCGCGCGATCGAGGCCGCGCAATTCGGATACCAATGCATTCATTGTCGCGGCAGCGGTCGAAACCGAGCGCCAGTATTCCTTGAGCCCCGGAATGTTGCCGTCCGGGAACAAGCGCTTCAACAGCAGGCTCGCGATAAGAAGTCCGGTATTGCGAAGGCCTAGAAAAAAGCAGGCCTCATGCACTGTGGTCGCTTTTTTCCGCAATCCAAAGAACGGCGCATTGACGGTCTTTAGGATCGCCGCCGCGAGCCCACTGTCCGACAAAATCAAATCGGCTACGCGCATGTAATCCGGCTCTTCGCGCGCCATTTCGCGCACGATGTCAGTGACTATCGCGGGGCAGGGTGGAATGCCAAGCGAGGCGACGAGGGGCTCGGCTTCGCGATTGAGGGTGCGAAATTCGGCGGAGAGAGTCATGGCGCGGCCGCAGCAGTAGCGAGTCGACGGATCTATGGTGCATCGGTCACTCCGCTTGCTTCTTGAGACCGTCGTCGGCCAGGTGTTACCCAGCGCTAGATTTCGTCGACTGCTTCACGGTTAGCAAGCCATCGACGGCCACCGCGCCGTGTCCTGCTGCGCGAATGAGCAGCGGGTTGATCTCTGCTTCCGCAACCGGCTGATCGGCAATCCCGGCGAGCTGCGACACTGCAACGATTGCATGGGCGAGCGCAGTGAGATCGCCTCGCGGCAAATTGCGAAACCCGCGCAAGGGCGCAAAGCTCTTGATGCGCGCGATCATCGCGATCGCTTCAGAAAGATCGACCGGCGCGATCGCCACCGCCACATCGTGAAGGGCTTCGGCGAGTACGCCACCTGCACCCACCAGGACGATCGGACCGACCATCGGATCATGCCGGTAACCGACGATCGCTTCGCCAAGCCCGCGTTCCATCGCTTGAATCAGGATGCCTTCAATTCGAGCGGCTGGATGAGTGCGGGCAATCGTTGCCAGCATTGCCGTGGCGCGTTCCCGTAGTTCGATGTCGTTTTGGATATTGAGCAGCACGCCACCGACTTCGCTTTTGTGGGCGATGTCCGGGCTCGCAATTTTCGCAACTACCGGATACGGCATAGCGTGCGTGAAATCGGGCGCATGCGTCAGGGCACTGCGCGCGGTTGCAACGCCAAGCGCTGCGAAGATCGCCAGTGCTTCCTGTTCGGTGCGCGGCGCATCATGCGAGGATACCGGCAGCGATAGTGCGCTCGATTGAATCCGTGCTGGTGCGGTCCAACGAAAATACGCGGCCATGGCATCGGCGCAAGACTCCGGGGTACGGAATGCGGGGACGTTCTGTTCGGCGAGTAATGCAAGCGAAGTTGGTGCATCGGGTGCGAGAAACGCCACCAAAGGCTTTCGCGCACGGGAGGATTCCACGATCGGTTTCACGGCAAGCTGCGGATGAAACTGCGCGGACGAGCCCACCACCGCCAGCACCGCATCGCAACCGTCCCATTCTTGCAGTCCATCGAGTACGGCACCATATTTCGCGCTGGTGGCGGTCAGCGTGAGATCGATGATCGGCGATTTGCGAAGTGGGACCCCGACCGTTAGCATTCGAGCGATGAACGAGTCATCGGGGATCGCGGCATCGAGGCCAAGCGTTCCCATGCGATCGGCAACGGTCGCCGCACCGCCGCCGGTGGTGGTGACGGCAGCGATGCGCGGCGCGCGCGACAACACGACTGGCCGTCGCCCAGCGAGGAGCGGTTCGATTTCGAGCAGTGTTTCCAGCATGTCCACCCGCAACACGCCATGGCGCTTGAAAAATGCATCGATCACATCGTCAGCGCCGGCCAACGCGCCGGTATGCGAGACGGCCAAGGCCTCACCGATATGCGAGCGGCCGAGCTTGTAGGCGATCACCGGTTTCCCGGCAGCGAAGGCGCGATGCGCGGCGCGCACGAACGTCTGCGCATCACGAATTGTTTCGAGGAAGAGCAGAATCGTTTCGGTGTGCGGATCGTCCACCAGCAAGTCGATCAACTCGCCGACCGATACATCCGATTCATTGCCGACCGAAATGAGTTTGGCAAAGCCGATGCCGCGCGCTTGCCCGCGTGACAGTAACGCGCCCATCATCGATCCGCTCTGCGAGATGACCGATAGCGGTCCGGTGAGTAGCGTTTCCATTTCAAGAACCGCATTGATCGAAAGCGCGACGCGTTCATGCGTATTGACGAGGCCCATGCAGTTGGGCCCAAGCAGGCGCACACCCGCTGCATTGGCGCGTGCGACAAGATTCGCTTGACGTGCCTGGCCCTCCGCACCGATCTCCGCGAAGCCGTCGCTGAAGATCGTCGCAATTGGAATGCCGCACTTGCCGCATTCTTCGACCGCACCCGCGACATCCTTTGTCGGCACCATGATGAACGCGTGATCGACCGGTGCGTCAATCGCAGAAACAGTCGGGTACGCGCGCTCGCCCAGCGTCTCGGACCGCGACGCATTCACCGGATAAATCAACGCGGTGTAGCCGTGTTTGCGCAGATATCGTTGCGGGCGGGCGGTATTTTTCCTTTCGTCGCCCGAGGCACCGATCAATGCGATCGCGCGTGGCGTGAAAAGAGCTTGCGCAAACGCGGCGCGGCTCGCCTCCGCATCGCTCATGCCTGCCTCGGTTTGTCCGGACGTTGCGAGAACGTGCGCTCGAAGACGGCTTCGGCGATACGATTCTTCAGGATTTCGATCGAGCCGCCTGCGATCATCCAGCCGCGGCAGCGCCTCACGCAGTATTCCACCAACGAATCCTGACTGTAGCCCGCGCCGCCCATGACTTGCAGCGCATCATTGGCGATATCGAAGCCTGATTGATTGCAGAAGGCTTTCGCAATCGCGGTTTCTTCCGCAGACGGGAAACCACGATCGGCGCTCGCGGCGGCGCGATAGAGCAGCAATTGCGCGGCATCGAGCTTGATGCGCATATCGGCGAACTTCCATTGCAAACCTTGGAATTCGCAGAGCAGACGCCCGAACTGTTTGCGTTGCATGGCCCACTGTCGCGCGGTTTCGAACGCATAGCGCCCAAGTGCGAGCGAGCGCGATGAATTGCCGATGCGCTCGACATTGAAGCCCGCGATCTGCTTTTTGAAGCCGCCTTCTTTCAGCACCACCATCTCCGGCGGTACATAAATATTGTCGAAATAGAGCTGTGCCCACTCTTCGCCCGACATGAATCGGGTGCGCTTGCCGTAGCGAAAACCCTCGCTCTTGGTATCGATCAACACCGAGCCGATGCCATCGATGCCAGGCCCGAAGCGGACGTACGCAAGAATCACCGTCGCATAGGGCGCATGGGTGGTGAATACTTTGCTGCCATTGATACGATAGCCCGCGCCATCGGGCGTGGCGGTGGTCTTTAGCTCCGTCACTGCAGAACCGGCTTCAGGCTCGGTCATGCCGACCGAAATCACGCCTTCGCCTGCCAAGAGTGGCCGCAGGTAGCGCTCCTTTTGCAGCGCGGAGCCGTATTCGGCCAAGACCCGGATCGGTCCAAAATTGCCGGCCTGCACGACATCGGCGCTGCGCGGACAAACACTGGCGATGGTCTGGATCGCAATCACTGCATCGATCAGCGTGCCGCCTTGCCCGCCATCTTCTTCCTTGACGGTGATGCCAAGCAAGCCTTGGTCGGCCATGCGTTTGGCGACATCCCACGGATAGTCGTCTGCATGCGCGCGCGCGAGCGCACCGGCTTGCAGATGGCGTTCGGCAAAGCGGCGAACGGCCGTTTGGAATTCCTGTTGTTCCGGAGTGAGCTCGAAATTCATGGCGTAGGCGGTGGGGGCGGGCGTTGCATTGTAATGGTCTCGTTGATGCGAGGAACCTACGTTACTATCGCGCGCATTGATATCAATCGGGATCACTTTCCATGCAATTCGATTTTGAGAAACTCGCGCGCGCCGACCGCTATAAATTGCTGGTTGCGCTCGTCGTGCCGCGCCCAATCGCCTTGGTCACCACGCTTGGGCCCAAGGGCATCGTCAATGCCGCACCCTTCAGCTTTTTCAATGTGCTGGGCGATGAACCGCCGATCGTCATTGTGAGCGTCGATCTCACCAGCACGGGCAGCATCAAAGACACCGCGCGCAATATTGTGGCGAACAAAGAATTTGTCTGCCATATCGTCGATGAGCCGATCGCCGAGCAAATGCATGGTTGCGCGGTGGAAGCGCCGGGTGATGTGAGCGAGGTGGATCTGGTTGGATTTACCACCATGCCATCGGTGCAGATCAAACCGCCGCGCATTGCCGAAGCACCGGTTGCGATGGAATGCGTGCTGCATTCCAACGTCGATATGGGAACGCGGAATCTTTTCATCGGCCGCATCCTGCAACTGCATGTGCGGGACGGCATCATCGATCCGAAAACACTCAGGCGGCACGACGGCGCGTTCAAACCGATCGGGCGCCTCTACGCCAATCGGTATTGCAAGCTTGGCGAGGAAATCGCGTTTGACAGCAATCAGTACGTCGAGGCGATGAAGCGGATGGGGAAGGCCTAGCCCTCTGCCTCCATAGGGCTACGCCATCCACGACACATGTGCCGAAACGATGCGCCAGCCCTCGGGTTGACGCACCCAGGTCTGGCTTTGTCGGCCAATTCGGTCGGGCTGTGAGGGGCGCAGGAACTCGGTATTGGCGACCGCAAAATCGCGGCCAAAGGTGGTGATGCGAATATTGCGGCGCACTCTGGCAAGCCCTACCGGCGATCGTGCGACTCGAAATCCGACGATCTCATCGTAGCTATTTAGAATTTCAGACAAGCCATAACGCTGCGTGGTCGGGCTGTTCCAGAACAGTTCATTGAGGACTTCCACCTTGTTGTGGACGAGCGCGTCTTCATAGCGATCGAATGCGGCGCTCACTTCGGCGACGATGGCGGGGTTATTCAGTTCCATGGCATTTCCTTCAGCTTTCGAATAATGTCGCGAGTGTAGCCGGAACAGCCATCCGATTGCCCCCTGGCATCGATTCGGGTGCTAACATCCGCTGAACTTACGGCGCGATCGGGCGTCGCTTTTTTACATCTTTCATCTCACAGAGAAGGACAGTTCAATGCGCACCAATTTCATGCATCGGGCACTGTTTGCGAGCATCGGCGCGCTCGCGTTTGCAATCTTGCCTGTCAATGCGCAGGAAAAGCCTTTGGTCGCAGGCGTCGATGGCACGTTCGCGCCCCATGCGATGCCGAAGCTGGGTGGTGGCGTCGAGGGTTTCAACATCGATCTCATCAATGAGATCGGTAAGCGCATGAAGCGCAAGATTGATATCTTTGCGGGCGAATTTTCCGGCCTGATCCCAGCGCTTAATTCCGGCAAGATCGATTTCGTCGGCGCCCCCACGACCGTGACACCGGAGCGTGCGCAGAATCTATTGTTCAGCGAGGGGTATCTGAATACCTATTATCAATTCGTCGTGCCGGCGAAGGCGGGCGATGTGAGTGCCCTCGAACAGCTCAAAGGCAAGACGATCTCGGTCAACAAGGGCTCCGCATACGATAAGTGGCTGCTCGAGAATGCGGGCAAATATGGCTGGAAGGTCGAGTCATACGGCACCAATAGCGACGCGGTGCAGGCGATGATTTCCGGGCGCGCGGAGGCGCATCTGTCCGGCAATACGGTCGCCGCTTATGCGGTGGTGAAAGCGAAGGACCATATCAAGCTCGCCGCGCTGAAGGTTGATCAAGGGCTGGTCTGGGCGGCGGCGTTTCGCAAGGATGATGTGAAGCTTCGCAACGCGGTGGATGCAGCGATTGAGTGCATGAAGGTCGATGGCACGATTGCTACGCTGCATGAGAAATGGTTTGGCGCCAAGCCTGAGCCCAAGTCAGCGCCGGTCACGGTGTATGCAGGCTACGGCGTACCAGGGCTCCCCGGGCATGAGGCAAGTGGTCATACGCCGAGTTGCAAGTAACGACGGCAGCATTGCGATCCAATGTCGTGCAACGCCGCCTCCGTTGCGCCGTCGCCCCATTTATCGGTGGAATGCGCTGCGCTTTTCCACCCTACTGCGCGGCCGTTGATCGATCTTGAACGCTAGCGCGCCGATCTTAGACGTTTCCGGCCTCCACAAATCGTTTGGTCAGGCCGAGGTTCTGTGCGGCATCGATTTGCAAGTCTTGCCGCGCGAATTGGTGTTTGTGATCGGGCCTTCTGGCTCCGGGAAATCAACGCTCCTTCGCTGCTGCAACCGGCTAGAAGAGCCGACTGCGGGGTCTATCAAGGTGGACGGCGTCGATATCATGGGCGCAGGCGTCGACATCAATGCGGTGCGCCGGCGTATCGGCATGGTGTTTCAATCGTTCAATCTGTATCCGCATCTCACCGCGCTCGACAACATCACACTTGCCGTTCGCAAGGTGCTTGGCAAGGCGCGCGAGGCCTCAGACGAAATCGGCATGCGGGCGCTTAAACGCGTCGGGTTGATCGACAAGACAAAAGCCTTCCCCAATGAATTATCCGGCGGGCAGCAGCAACGCGTGGCGATCGCGCGAGCGCTCGCTCTGGAGCCAAGCGTGATGTTGTTCGATGAGCCGACCAGTGCGCTCGATCCGGAACTTGTAGGCTCGGTGCTGAATGTCATGCGAGAGATGCGCGAATCCGGCATGACGATGTTGGTGGTCTCGCATGAGATGCGCTTTGCGCGAAGCGCGGCCGATCGCGTGGTGTTCATGGATGGCGGCAAGATTCTCGAACAAGGCCCACCCGAGCAAATCCTGAACGCGCCGGCGCATCCGCGGATTCGGGAGTTCATCGCGAATATCGAGGCACACTAAGTGATCGCCCTACCCGGTCGGTCGACATGAATCGTTTCCTCGATACGTTCTTCAACTGGACCGTTATGGGCCAGTATCTGCCGGCAATCATCGAAGGCTTCTTTCTGACCGTTGCGCTCGCGATTCTGGTCGTGGCAGCAGGCCTTTCCGCCGGATTGGTGCTTGCGCTCATTCGGTCATTGCGCATCAAGCTCATCAATTTCTTCATCGTCGTATTCGTC
>CAMDRJ010000067.1 GCA_945906755.1 Klebsiella pneumoniae
CGCTATCTCGCTGAGGCCCAGTATCGATTCAACCGGCGCTTTCAACTCAAGGCCATCCTTCGGCGACTGATTAAAGCCGCCGCTACCACCGGCGCCTGGACCGATTCGCGCCTGCGGACGGTGGCGGAGTTTCATTGCTAATCAGGTTCGAATATGTAACAAGCTTCGACGTCTAGTTGTGCCCGAGCTTCAACCTCACGAACTTCTCACGGCCCGGTCGGAATCGAGCGGATGCGAGAACTTCCCCAAAAGACTGGTTAGGTCGCGACACTAGCACAGAAGATCCGCCTTGAGACTTGGCGCGGGACGATAGCAGCGTGATCGCGCAGGTCTGCGGTTAACTGCTCCACCCCCGCGCTATACTGCTCGCTTTATCTTTGCATCGCATAGGCCCCATGGAGCAGCAATACCAACCCGCGAAAATCGAGCGCGATGCGCAGTCGCATTGGACGAACACGCGCGCCTTCAACGTCAAAGAAGACGCCGCCAAGAAAAAATACTATTGCCTGTGCATGTTTCCGTACCCATCGGGCAAGCTGCATATGGGTCACGTTCGCAATTACACGATCGGCGATGTGATCACGCGCTTTCACCGTATGCGCGGGTTCAACGTGCTACAACCGATGGGCTGGGATGCGTTCGGTCTGCCCGCCGAGAACGCCGCGATGAAAGAAGGTGCGCCACCCGCGAAGTGGACGTACGACAACATCGCCTACATGAAGAAGCAGCTCCAGTCGCTTGGCTTTGGCATCGACTGGGAACGCGAACTCGCCACCTGCACACCGCAATACTACAAGTGGAATCAATGGCTGTTTCTACGCATGCTGGAACGCGGCATCGTCTATAAGAAAACGGGCGTGGTGAATTGGGATCCGGTCGATCAGACGGTGCTCGCCAACGAGCAGGTGATTGACGGCCGTGGTTGGCGCACCGGCGCGCTGGTCGAAAAGCGCGAGATCCCCATGTACTACATGCGGATCACGCAATTCGCTGACGAGCTACTTGGCTCACTCGATGCGCTGCCGGGATGGCCGGAGCGCGTCAAGACCATGCAGGCCAATTGGATCGGTAAGAGCTACGGGGTGAATTTTGGTTTCCCCTACGAGATCGACGACGAGAAAAAGCTTCTGCGCGTCTTCACGACGCGTGCCGACACGATCATGGGCGTCACCTTTATGGCGATCGCCGCCGAGCATCCGCTTGCCACTCGGCTTGCACAGGGCAACGCGCGATTGCAATCCTTCATCGATGAATGCAAGCGCGGCTCGGTGATGGAAGCCGACATGGCGACGATGGAAAAAAAGGGCATGCCGACCGGCTTTCATGTTGTGCATCCGCTCACTAACGAGAAAGTCGAAGTGTGGGTCGGTAACTACGTGTTGATGGGTTACGGCGAAGGCGCCGTCATGGGCGTGCCCGCGCATGATGAACGCGATTTCGCGTTCGCTAAGAAATATGGCTTGGCGATCAAAGAAGTCGTGCGGGTGCCCGGCAAACCATTCAGCCTCGATAGCTGGCAGGAATGGTATGCCGACAAAGAGAATGGCCGTTGCGTCAATTCGGGCAAGTACGATGGCCTGGATTACATGCAGGCGACCGATGCGATTGCCGCGGACCTGAAAACAATCGGCATGGGCGATAAGCAGGTGCAATGGCGCTTGCGTGATTGGGGTATTTCCCGGCAGCGCTATTGGGGTACGCCGATCCCGCTGATTCATTGCGCTGCCTGCGGTGATGTGCCGGTGCCGGACGACCAACTGCCGGTCAGACTCCCCGAGAATCTCGTTCCCGATGGCACCGGCAACCCACTTAATAAGAATGCGGCATTCCTGAATTGCGCGTGCCCCAAATGCGGAAAACCCGCACGGCGCGAGACGGACACGATGGACACCTTCGTCGATTCGTCGTGGTACTTCTTTCGCTTTGCAACCCCCGGCGCGAATGCAATGATCGATTCGCGCGCGAGTTATTGGATGCCGGTCGATCAATACATCGGCGGCATCGAACACGCGATTCTGCATTTGCTCTATGCGCGGTTCTGGACGAAGGTGATGCGCGAGGTCGGTCTCTCGAAAACCGATGAGCCGTTCACCAACCTTCTTACTCAAGGCATGGTGCTCAATCACATTTTCCAGCGGCGCGGCGAGAAGGGCGGCATCACCTATTTTGCGCCCGACGAAGTCACGCTCGTACATGACGCTGACGGCAAAGTAGCCAGTGCACGCGCAAAGAGCGATGGGTTGCCGGTCGACTATGACGGCATCGGCACGATGTCGAAGTCAAAGCGGAACGGTGTCGATCCGCAAGAATTGATCGACAAGTACGGCGCAGATACAGCGCGCTTCTTCATCATCTTTACGAGCCCGCCTGAGCAGACGCTTGAATGGTCGGAGTCTGGTGTCGACGGATCGTTCCGTTTCTTGCGCCGGCTTTGGTCTTTTGCGCATGATCTTGCCGCGCTCATCCAGGCCGAGTCGACCAAGCGTAGCGGGAAATTTTCGAGTTATACGTATCCGGCTGACTGGCCGAAGCGCGCACCGGTGCTCGCCGCCGTGCGCCGTGAGTTGCATACCATCCTTGGCCAGGCAACGTACGACATTGAGCGGCATCAGTTCAATACGGTCGCATCCGCTGCGATGAAATTGCTGAATGCGCTGTCTGCTCTGCCGAAAATCGCCGCGGCGGATGTTGCAAAGGAGTCCACCCACACGCAGTTGCTGCACGAAGGGATGTCCATTCTTCTTCGGGTGCTGTCACCGATCACGCCGCACGTCACCCATGCTCTGTGGAAGGAACTGGGATTTGCAGGGGATCTCGTTGAGGCGGACTGGCCAGTGGTCGACGCCTTGGCGCTCGAACAAGATGAAATTGAGCTGGTGGTGCAAGTGAACGGCAAGATGCGCGGTTCCATGCGAGTCCCGAAGGCAGCGAACCATGCGGAGATCGAGTCGGCCGCACTGAAGCTTGAAATCGTCATGAAGTTCACCGAAGGCACGCCGCCGCGCAAAGTGATCGTGGTGCCGGGGCGGCTCGTCAATGTGGTTGTTTAGGCGGTGAAGGGTGAAATGTGAAGGGTAAAGGGTGGAAATCGGCCGCGCTGTATGCCGCATTGGCTATTTGCGCAGTCGTTTCTGGGTGTGGCTTTCAACTGCGCGGTAGCGCCAAGCTTCCCTTTGAATCCGTCTACATTCCCGACAATCATCCGATGCTGGTCGAGCTTTCCCGAACGCTGCGGAGCGGTAGTAACGCAAAAGTCGTCAACGATCCGGAGGCCGCAAATGCGAGGTTCGTTTTCTTGGGCGAACATCGCGACAAAGTGATCCTTAGCGTCAGCACCTCCGGCCGCATTAGGGAGTACCAGTTGCGCTATGCCATCGTCTTTCGGCTGCATGATGGCAAGGGCGGCGAATACATTCCGACCAACACGGTTGTCTTGCGACGCGACATTACGTTTAACGAACAAGTGCTGGCAAAAGAAACCGAAGAGGTCTTGGTCTATCGCGACATGCAAGCCGATATGGTGCAGCAGATCATCCGCCGTATGCAGGCCGCCAAGTTAAGGCTTCCTGATGATTGATTGCCAAGTCCGTCCAGGGTGAGCTGACGCCCATGCCACAACTTCGCGCCGACCAGCTCGATCAACATCTCGCCAAGCAGCTGCTCCCGCTGTACGTGATTCATGGCGACGAGCCGCTTCTTTCTCTCGAAGTGGCCGATGCGATTCGTATGAAAGCGCGTGCCGCCGGTTGCGCTGAACGGGACGTCTTCGTCGCCGAACGCGGATTCGAATGGGCAAGACTGAATCACGCGGCGGCAGACATGTCGCTATTTTCGGATCGAAAGCTGATCGAACTACGCATTCCCAACGGCAAGCCTGGCGATGCGGGATCCGAAGCAATTACCACCTATTGCGCGCATCTTGTGCAAGAGAACGTCACGATCGTCAATTTGCCGCGCCTTACGAAGTCCGATCAATCATCGAAGTGGTTTGCCGCACTGTCTGAACAGGCCATGGTCGTGACCGTATTTCCAGTCGAGCGGGCGCGCCTCGGCTTTTGGATCGGTGCCCGGCTCGCTCGACAAAAACAACGTGCCGATGATGCAGCGCTCGCTTTTATGGCCGATGCAGTGGAAGGCAATCTACTTGCCGCGCATCAGGAAATTCAAAAGCTGGCGTTGCTTTATCCGGAGGGTTTGCTCACTGTCGAGCAGATCCGGACGGCAGTCCTCAATGTTTCGCGCCACGATGCCTATCAGCTTGCCGAGGCCATGCTCGCCGGCGACGCTATTCGAGCGACGAAAATCGTCGAGAGCCTGCACGGCGAAAGCGAGCAACCGCTGCGGCTGCTTTGGGTGCTGTCGGAAGAAATTCGGGCACTCGGACGGATCGCCGATGGGTTAAAGAATGGCCGGAGTGCACAAGATCTGCTGCGTGACAATCGCATTTGGGGCGAACCGCGGCAAACGCTGATCGTTCGCGCGGCCCGACAGGTACAACCCGCTGCCATCGAAGCGGCGCTCAGCCATGCTGCGACCATCGATCGCCTCGCCAAGGGAATCGGCAAGGGCGATGTGTGGGATGAGTTGCTTGGCCTTGCGCTACGGTTTTGTAACAAGATCGATGAGGCGCGACTGCGAGCGCTCCCGTAAAATGGCGGCAATCAGGAGTCCAATTATCGTGGCCGCAGCAACGAACCTTCCGCTCGATTTAGCAGCCGGCATGCGCGCAATCGGGCTGCGTGCGCGTGCGGCATCGCGCATCATTGCCAAGGCCGATAGCGCAACCAAGAATCGCGCCCTTGCTGCGATTGCGGCGGCCATTCGACACCATGCTGGTGCAATCGTCGCGGAAAATGCCAAGGACGTTGCACGCGCCAAGGCAAATGGCCAGGATGCCGCGTTCGTTGATCGACTCACATTGGGGCCCAAATCGATCGAAGACATGGCACAGGGCGTCGAACAGGTCGCGGCGCTGCCCGATCCGATTGGGGCGATTACCGATTTGGTGACACGTCCAACCGGCATTCAAGTCGGCAAGATGCGCGTGCCACTTGGCGTCGTCGGGATCATCTATGAATCACGACCCAATGTGACTGTGGATGCGGCCGTGTTGTGCCTGAAATCAGGGAATGCCACGATTTTACGCGGTGGGTCGGAAGCGATCCATTCGAACCAAGCTATCGCGCGATGCGTGCGGCAGGGACTTCGCGAGGCGGGACTGCCAGAAGATACTGTGCAGGTCGTTGCAACGACCGATCGCGCAGCGGTAGGCGAGATGTTGCGCATGAACGACTGCATCGACATCATCGTTCCGCGCGGCGGCAAGCCGCTCATTGAGCGCGTGATGACTGAATCGCGCATCCCGATGATTAAGCACCTGGATGGCGTTTGCCATGTGTTCATCGACGACAGCGCCGATATCGAGATGGCGATCCGCATCGCCGACAATGCAAAAACCCAGCGTTATGGCACTTGCAACACGATGGAGACCTTGCTGGTGGCCGATCAGATCGCACCGCGAGTGCTACCGGCCCTCGCTAAGCGTTACCTCGATAAAGGCGTGGAATTGCGTGGCGATGACGCATCACGCAAATTGGTCCCGGCGATGAAGCCCGCTACCGAGGAAGACTGGTACGCGGAGTACCTCGCGCCGATCCTTGCGGTGCGAATCGTCGCAGGGCTCGATGAAGCGATCGATCACATCGCGAAGTACGGCTCGCAGCATACCGATGCGATCGTTACCACCAACGACGCCCATGCGCAGCGCTTTCTTCGCGAAGTTGATTCGAGTTCGGTGATGGTCAATGCCTCGACGCGGTTCGCCGACGGGTTTGAATTCGGGCTGGGCGCCGAAATCGGCATATCAACCGATAAGTTGCATGCGCGCGGACCGGTCGGCCTGGAAGGTCTAACCTCCCAAAAATGGGTGGTGTTGGGGCATGGGGAAGTGCGAGGCGCGGGCAATGAGTCGGAGTAAATTGACCATCCGAGGTTCCGCCTGGAGGCTTGCATGAGCGCGGTATTCACAGCGACACGACATAAGCTGACCGTCGAGGCTTATCACGACCTGGGTGCGACCGGTCATCTCACCGAAGACGATCGGGTCGAATTGATTGAGGGGGAACTGATCGATAGGGCGCCTATTGGTGGGCCGCATTTGTTTAGCGCCAATCGCTTATCCATGTTTTTCGCGCGCTCGATTGGCGATCGCGGCATCGTATCGGTACAAAATCCGGTCATACTTAGTCGCCATTCCGAGCCGCAGCCCGATCTCGTGATCTTGGCGCCGCATATGAACGCGCGCGATGCCGGGGTACCCGTCCCGAAGGATGTGCTGCTGTTGATCGAAGTTTCGGACACCACGGTCGCCTACGATCGCGGTACGAAACTGCCGATTTACGCGCGTCATGGCCTCGAAGATGTTTGGCTATTCAATCTTCGTTCGAATCGGATCGAAGTGTACCGGTCGCCGACGGCCGCCGGATACGCACCGATGCAGGAAATTGGACCGGGTGAGTCGATCGCGATGCTCGCCTTGCCGAACGTAAGTCTTACATGGGAAACGGTTTTCGCATAGCAATGCACCTCGACTGGTACTTCGACTACATCTCGCCATTCGCCTATCTGCAATTTTCGTTGCATCCCGATCTCATGCAGCGATCGGACACGGCGCTCCGCCCGGTTCTGTTTGCCGGATTCCTGAACGAATGGGGCAATAAGGGGCCGGCTGAGATTCCGCCGAAGAAGATCCACACGTTTCGTTTGGTGGCCTGGCAAGCGGCCAACTGGGGCGTTCCATTGCGATGCCCGCCGATGCATCCGTTCAACCCACTGCACGCGCTACGCCTCACCATCGCGTTGGGCGCACATTATGAGGTCGTGAAAACGATCTTCGAATTCATTTGGCGTGATGGACGGTCGATCGCCGACGAATGGCAGGCGCTGCTTGCACTGCTTTACGTCGACAATGCCGATGTGTTGCTCGGCGATGAGAAAGTCAAAGCAGCATTGAAGGCGAACGGCACCCAAGCGCTTCAGGCAGGCGTGTTCGGTGTGCCAAGTTTCGTCGCTGGAAAGGAAGTGTTCTGGGGTGAAGACGCCACCGGCATGCTGCGGGACTATCTGTCCAACCCAGCGCTCTTCGACACCGCTGAGATGAAGCGCATCGCCGCGCTACCGGTTGGGGCGTCTAGGACCTGATCCGTACGCTACTTCGGGCACCAGCAATCCGGGCGAATACGGAAAACCTTCTGCGCAGTCTCACCGAGTATCGCGCGACGATATGCATCGGGCAGATAGGCGCCCTCGACCGACTTGCGCGGATCCGGATCGCCGATGTTGAACGGCATATCAGAACCCAGCATCACATGATTGGGCGATGCCTGCCGCACCAAGTATTCGAGCGTTGCGGCATCGAAGACACATGAATCAAAGAAGAGCGCATCGAACCCTTTCTTCGGATCAGCGATCTTGCCGAGATACTGGTAATTGCGCACCAGGCGGCCGAGCGCATAGGGAAGCGCAGCGCCGCCATGCGCGATCACGAGCTTTACACCGGGAAATTTCAGCAGGTGGCCCGAAAACAACAGGCGTGTCACCGCAATCGATGTTTCCGCCACCCGACCGATCGCGTTCACCATCTCGTTGTCATCGAGACGCGCGTCGCCGCACATGTACATCGGATGCAGGAAAATTCCGGCGCCGAGGCGCGATGCCGTTTCCCAGAACGGATCGAGCGACGGATCGTCGAGCCGGCCGCCGCGCGCACCGGATGGCAAAGTGCCGATCATCGCGCCCGCAAAGCCGCGATCGAGTGCTTCGGTCAGCACATCCGCGGCAAGTTTCCCGTCTTGCAATGGCAGGCTCGCAAGCGGCGAAAAGCTCGGTTCATCCCGCAATTCTTCCCACATACAGTCATTGATGAAGCGACTCCACGCAAGGCCTTGCTTTGCATCCAGTTCATAGCCTTCGGCATCGGTCCAAAGACCGAGCACTTGATGATCGACGCGTGCTTCATCCATCCAAGCACGGCGTGCGACGAGATCCGACACCCTTGGCAGCATCGGCCGGGTGGGCTCGCCGTCTGGAAATTGCAACCGGTTGCCGGTGCTATCACGCAAGAGCTTCACATCCGGAAATGAGCCGCGCATCGCGTCAAAGCGGGCGGTCAATCCTTTGGGCAGGTAGTGCGCGTGAATGTCGATGACAATTGGCTTCATGGCGACGGGATCATTGACGAGCGATCGGGGGAACAAGGCACTAGAGGGTAACCCTAGAAATTTAAATTTTTCGTCATTCCCGCGAAGGCGGGAATCCAGAGCTATTGACTCATCGGGCATTCCAAAAAGCCTAGATTCCCGCCTTCGCGGGAATGACGAATTTTTAGAGGTGCCCTACACTTCTCGAATCAGGCTTATTCTTTCAAAGGCGTCCTGACTATACAACTTAAGCGGAACGACCATGCGTATTACCAAGATCGAACCCATTGCCGTAAGTATTCCGATGACCAAGCCGGTCAAGATGTCCGGCATCGAGATTCGGACGGCCGATAATGTGTTGGTGCGCATGGAAAGCGATACGGGAATCATCGGCTGGGGTGAAGGCGCTTCGGCACCCAATATGACCGGCGAAACCCTCGAAAGCATGATGGCCGCGGTGCGCTATATGACCCCGTTCCTCCAGGGCTGCGATGCCACCGACTTCGCGGCACTGCATGCCGAGATGGATTGGCGGATGTATGGGAATCATGCAGCGAAATCGGTCATCGATATGGCGCTCCACGATCTGGTCGCACGATCTCGCGGCATTCCGATGCATGCGTTGCTTGGCGAGAAACGCCGTGATCGCGTGCCGGCGTTGTGGTTGATCGGCACAGGTTCGACCGCAGGCGATCTAGCCGAGACCGCCGCACGCAAAGAAAGTGGCTTCGTCGCATTCAAGATCAAGGTCGGCGCGCATTCGCCAGCGGAAGATGCCGCCCGTTCACGCAGCATCTGCGAAATTCTCGGCACGGGTCTGCTCATTTCCGCGGATGTGAATCAGGCCTGGACTGTCCCGCAAGCCATCGAGTACGTCACCGCGATGCGCAACACGCCGCTTGATTTCCTCGAACAACCGGTGCGCGGCGATGATTTATCCGGCATGGCGAAAGTGGCCGCGGCGAGCCGCATCGCAATTGGCGCCGATGAAGGCTTGCATGGCATCGCCGACATCGAGCGGCATCATGCGCTTGGCGCGGCACGCGGCGGCAGTTTAAAAACGATCAAATTCGGCGGCGTTCGCGCGGCCTTCGACGGCGGATGCGTTGCCGATCGCCTGGGTATGAAGATCAACCTCGCAACGAAGATGTCGGAATCAAGCATCGCTTGCGCAGCGGTGATGCATCTTGCCGCCGCGCTGCCCAATGTGGATTGGGGCGTGAGTCCAACCTGCCAGTATCTGGCCGACGATCTGGTGAAAGTGCCGCTGAAAATTACGAGCGGTCACGCAACGGTGCCAAATGGCCCGGGCCTTGGCATCGAGGTGGATCTGGAAAAAGTACGGCGTTACACCGTATCGATGTGACTACTGATGCGCGAACAGTTTCTTGCCGGCCACCGGCACCTTCGCCACGAGAATATCCCCTGATAGGGATTCAGTGATGTACATCGTCTTCCGATCCGGGCCACCGAACGCGATATTCGCAAGATGGTGATGATGCGGATTGTCGGAATGGATGAGATGCGTGGGCAGCATATTGCTGTCGAACCGCCACACGCCAACCCCTAAGTGACACACATAGAGCCCGTTCTCAGCATCCATTTCGATGCCATCTGGCCCGGCTGCGCCACCCGAAAGCTGAATCGCCACGCCAGTCTTTGAGATCGAGCCATCAGCCATCAGCGGTAGGCGCCAGATTTGCTGCGAGCGGGTCGCGGCCACATAGCAATGTTTTTCGGTGGTCGAAATCGTGATGCCATTGGGGCTCGGCACGTTACTCACCAACCGGCGAAGGTCTCCATTGGCTTTGAGGCGATAGACATAGCCGGTGGGATCGGCAATGCCGGTCTGCCCTTGATCGGTGAAATACAAATCGCCATTGCTCATAAAGTGCAGATCGTTGAGCCCCTTAAAGCCCTCGCTATAGCCGGTTTCGAGAACGTTTTCGATCTTTCCTGATTTCGGGTCCAAGGTCAGCAGCCCGCGCTTGTAGCAGGTAATGAAGATACGACCGTCTTTATGGAATTTAAGTCCGTTGGGCCAGCCATCGTATTGCGTGACCAACTCCCAATCACCCTTGGTCGAGATCCGAAAGATGCGCCCGTAGGGAATATCGGCGAACCAAAAGTTGCCGTCCCGATCGAATGACGGCCCCTCGAGGAAGCACTCGACCTCCGCGCCCTGACGATTCGGATCGGACCAAGCGGTACGCGATTTCTTGCGAAACTTCGCCGGCATCGATTGGAAGACTTCGGCTTTGATGATTTCAGGCTGCTTGAATGGATTGAACATGGAGGTGGCCAAGAACGATAGAAGTCGGAACCCTGTGAGATTATCATGGGAGCGATTACACTCTGGCGGCTCCCTACGTTCGCGCATCAAGCGCCCAATTGCGAACACCCTATATTCGACTGACAAAACATTTTCTGCTCTATGAGTGAGTTCAAGTTACTAGTGATGCCAGGCGATGGTATTGGCCCTGAGATTACCGATGCGACGCTCGAAGTGTTACGGCACGCCGATCGACAATTCGGCCTGCAACTCGAACTCGATGTCCAGGATGTCGGCTATGCAAGTCTTCGCAAAATCGGCAACACCGTGCCTGAAGCGCTCATCGAGAAAGGGCGCAATGCGCATGGCATCGTCCTTGGCCCTTGCGACACCTTCGGCTATCCGGCGCTCGAAGATGGCGGTGTCAATCCGTCCTCCACGTTTCGCAAGACCTTCGATCTATACGCCAATATTCGGCCAAGCCGCGCAGTGAAGGGGGTCGATGCGTTGGCCCCGCGCACTGACTTAGTCATCGTGCGCGAGAACACCGAAGGCTTCTACGCCGATCGCAATATGTTCGCCGGATCCGGCGAGTTCATGCCCACCGCCGATGTTGCCTTGGCGATGCGCAAGATCACCGCCCAAAGTTCTCGGCGCATCGCACGTGCCGCCTGTGAACTCGCCATGCAACGAAGCAAACGGCTCACGATCGTTACGAAAGCGAACGTCCTCAAGCTCACCGACGGATTATTTCTGCGCGAGGCACAGGCGGTTGCGGCGGAGTTCCCGGCGATTACAGTCGATCATGAGTTGGTCGATGCGATGGCCTCGCATCTCGTTCGCACACCGGCCCGCTTTGATGTCATCGTCACCACCAACATGTTCGGCGACATCCTATCCAACTTGGCGTCCGAGATGGCAGGCGGCCTCGGGCTGGCGGGATCACTGAATGCCGGTGATCAATTCGCCATGGCACAGGCCACACATGGATCGGCCAACGACATCGCCGGTCAGGGCATCGCCAATCCGGCCTCGCTCATGCTTTCGGTGGCAATGTTGCTCAATTGGCTCGCTGATCGGCATCGGCGTGAATCGCTGCTTATAGCCGCCAAGGCGATCGAGAGCGCGGTGTGCACAACGATTGGATCGCCGGCAACCCAAACCAAGGATCTCGGCGGCAAGCTCAGCACGCGTGAATTCGCGGCACGTGTTTGCGAGCGGATCCGCGCCAGCTGAAAAGGGCTTCGATGCTCCATCCGTCGTTGCAGGGGCTGATTTGGGATACCCACACCCATGTGTTCGGCGCGCCCGAACGTTATCCATTGGTGCCGACGCGCGGTTACACGCCGCCGGTGCGGTGGATCGATCAGTTGGCCAAGACAAGCGCCGCAGCAGGTGTCAATCACCTCGTCATGGTGCATCCAAGCGTCTATGGGCTGGATCTTTCTGCGCTGATCGATGCCCTTGCCGCAGGCGGCGGCAAGTATCGCGGCGTTGCGGTCATCCCACCTGACACCTCCACGGCGCGCTTTGCGGAACTGCATCGCGTTGGCGTGCGGGCCTTGCGGTTCAATCTGGTCTCGGTCGCCGGCACTTCATTCGACGGCTTTGATGCGCTCGCCGCCCAGGCGGCCGATCTTGGCTGGCATGCGCAAATCTTCATTCACCCGCGCAACCTGACTGAGGTCATTCAATTGCGCACGCGCACGTCGATCCCGTTCGTGTTCGATCATTTCGGCGGCTTCCACGCCGGCACAGATCTCGATTCACCCGCATGGCAATCGCTGCTCGCACTCGTGCGTGAGGCGAATTGCTGGGTGAAGCTATCCGGGTTCTATCGGCTTTCCAAACAGGGATTCCCCTATGCCGATCTCGATCCGCTGGTGCAGTCGCTCGCGGCGGCATCGATGGATCGACTCATCTGGGGATCGGACTGGCCGCATACCTGGTTCTTCGAGCATGGTTCGGGCGATCCACCACGCTATGCGGACCTCTTTGCGCCGATCACGCGCAATTTCCCCGACCTGGCCAATCAAAGGCGGATCTTGGTCGAGAATCCACAGCGGCTTTACGCCTAACTGGCGGACATCGCTTTGGCAAGATTCGCCGTCATTCCCGCGAAGGCGGGAATCCAGACCGCCAATCGATTCCCTGGATCCCCGCCTACGCGGGAATGACGTTGTTACCTTAAAGTTTTTTCAAATGCTCAAGCAGGTCCTTGCTTTCGGGGATCGTGCCCGCCGCATACACATGCGAATGACGAATCACGCCCGCCTTATCGAGAATGAACACTGAGCGCGCATCGAACCCACGTTCTTCAAGAAAGACACCATAGGCCTTGCCGATCACGCCGTGCGGCCAATAGTCCGATAACAACGGGAATGGCACCCCACCCAGCTGCTCAGCCCATGCCTTTTGACTCGGCCCTGGATCGGCGCTGATCTGCAGAATTTCCACGTTGAGTGCTTTGAACTGGTCGTAGTTCTCACGGAACCCGAGGACCTGGTTTTTTCATCCACCCGTAAATGCAAAGGGGAGAAACGAGACAACCGTCGCGCGCCCGCGAAAACTCGCGAGGCTGACGGGCTGACCCGTGTGCGACGCCAACGTAAAGTCTGGCGCCTGCGTTCCTGCTTGTAATGCCATGAAGAATCCTCCTTATGTGAGCGTCAGCGACGCTGCAACGAAAGGATACCCGTGTGATTCAAGACAACGTCAGAAAACTCGTGGGAGGCGACGACAGCAATGGGCAGGCTTCCTACGCCGCACGCATCGCGGACTTGAAGAAGCGCGTCGCGACGGCGGACGCGCGTTTGGCGCAGGAACAGCAAGGATTGCTGCCTCCGAATCGCGTCCCGGCGCTGCTCGAAGAAATCTTGAAGCGCGATCGCAAGCTCCATCTAATTGCGCTGCGGTCACTGCCCGCGACGGCCATGACACCGGAAGGCAGTGCACCGGTCGCGACCCAAGCCAATGGCGCCAATGGCATACGCGTCTACCGCCATGGCGTCGAGATCACGGTGCGCGGTAGCTATTTTGATTTGCTGCGCTATCTGTCGGCGCTCGAAGCGCAACCGATACGCATGTTCTGGAAGGACGTCGAAATCGCCACGGCCGATTATCCAAGGATCACCATGAAGCTCACCGTCTATACGCTGAGCCTGGAACGCTCATGGGTGGTCGTATGAAGCGTTTTTGCGCGGGGATGGCCTTGTGCATTCCGCTACTAATTGGACACGCGGCGCTGGCGCAGACCCTGGTCGATCCAATGCGTCCACCGGTGTTGCCATCGACCGGCAGCATGCCATCGCCCGTGGCCGCCCCGCCCGCGGTGCACACCATCATCATCGGCCCAGGCCGACGATACGCGACCGTCGATGGCCGCACCATCACCGAGGGCGACACCGTCCGCGGTATGCGCGTCACACGAATTGATGAGGCGCGCGTGATGCTGCGCGACACCACCGGCCAAAACGTCGCTCTTGAACTGCATCCTGCAGCGAGCAGGAACACATCGACAACCGCTCAATCCGAGCGCAACGCGATTTCCGTACGAGTATCGAAACCATGAAATGCATCCTAGTGATTGTTCTCGTCGGCGGCTTGGTTGCCTGCGCAGTACCGCCTCGGCCCGCCACGATTGACCGGGCGATCGCCAAGGAACTCGATGAGCTCGCCACGGCCAAGAAAAATCCAGCGCGCGATCCGGAGATCGAGCAAGCGCTGATTCCGCCGCTACGTCTTGAGCTGCCGAAGGTCGACGGTCGTGCGCTGGAGCCGCGCTTTGATCTCTCGGTCAGTGCGGCGCCGGCGCAGCAGGTGTTTCTGTCGATTGTTACCGGTCGGCTGCGTCGCCGCATACATTCCGAATCCAAATGCCAGCCCGCGGTCGCTACTTGCCATGCTCGCGATGGAATTAGGCTGCAAGTTTGGTCGCGATGCCAAACCTGAGTATCGTTTTCTGGAATCGATCAGCCAGCGTTTGATTGAAGTGGCGATCAACGAGCGCTTGCTTGAGATCGCGGATCGAGGCGGACGCGTGGTGGTCTGTATCGATGAAGCCCAAGCCATGCCGATCGCAACCTTGGAGTCGATACGTCTTCTCTCCAATCTCGAAACGGAGAAGAGGAAGCTCGTGCAGGTCATCCTGTTTGGGCAACCGGAACTCGATGAAAAATTGTCGCGCCCTGAAATCCGACAATTACGCCAACGCATTACGTTTGAGTACGCCTTGGATCCACTCACCCGCGAAGATGTCTCGCACTATCTCTCGCACCGACTCGTGGTGGCGGGGTATGCGGGCGGCGGCCTTTTTTCCGGACCGGCAGCCCGCGCCATTTATCGTGCCAGTCGCGGTATTCCGCGGCTGGTCAACATTCTTGCGCATAAGACCATGCTGCTTGCCTACGGTCGCGGCCGTCGCGCAGTGTGTTGGCGCGACGCGCGTGCCGCGGTGCGTGATACGCCCTCGGCTTGGCGGTCGTCGTGGTTCCGCTTTGGATCAACCGCAGCAATCGGCCTTTGCGCCATGGCGTTAGGACACTTTCTGCAATGAGCGTCATCAATCAGATGCTGCGTGATCTTGATCGGCGCACCATGCCGGCCGATCGCGCCGTCTATGCATCCCACATCAACCGCCAATCGCGCCGCAACTTAGCGAAATGGGGAACGGTCGGGACCTTGATCATTGCCGCTGGAATTGCCATCGGCGCCGCCATCATGCGGTGGAACGAACCCGGGTATGCACGTCATGTCGTGGACCTTAGCGCCGAGGAGACCGTCGCGATCGTCAACGAAAGTCCAAGCATCATTGCGGAGGAGCCGCCACTCGATGCACCAGCCGAGCCGGTCGTCCCAGCGGATGCGACATCGACGGCAATCATTCAGGCACCGGCAGCAATCGTTCCAATGGCCGATCCCAAGCCGACCGTGCCTAAGCCGTCCGTGCGCCCGGCGGAACCCAAGGTAGTGAAACAACAGCAGCTTGCCGCGGCAAAGTATCTGGATGATCCGCTGGAGAAACTGGTTGCGGGGATGGGCAAGGAGTCGCTTCCGGCCGCACCACCCACCGCTGCGCCAGCGTCGCTCGCGATTCATCCGCCCGTCGATGCGACGCGAGCGCCGACACCGCGGATCGATAAACGCGTGCTTGGCGATGAAACGACGCTCACCGCCGAAGCCGCATTCCGTCGCGCCGCCCATCTGATTGATCAAGGGCGCCTGACCGAAGCACAGGATCGATTGCGAGAGGCGCTCGATCTTGATGCGCGGCATGAGCCGGCCAGGCAGACACTTGCCGCACTCCTCCTTGAAAGCAAATCCTACGATGCGGCGGATGCAGTGCTTGCGGCCGGCCTGCAACGCAATCCGGCCCAGACCAATTTCGCGCTCGCGTTGTCGCGTTTGCATCTGGAACGCGGCAATATGCCAGGCGCGCTCAGCGTGTTGCGTGAGCACGAGCAGTTTGCCATCGGGCATGCGGAATATCGTGCGTTCGCCGCAGCCCTGCACGGCAAGGCAGGCGCGCATGCCAAGGCGATTGCGGAGTATCAGGCTGCACTTCGACTCACCCCACGCGTTGGCTCGTGGTGGGTGGGCCTCGGATTGGCCCATGAAGCCGAAGACCGCATGGACGCCGCCACCCAGGCCTATCGCAATGCGCGCGACACCGGAACGTTGTCGGCCAACCTCAGCGAATTCGTTGACCGCAAGCTGCAGCGCAAGCCCTAGTTCGACCGTGCCTGTCTACTTCAGGCCAAGCGACGATTGGCGACGAGAATGCCGCCTAACACCAGACACAACCCGACTGCGTGATACCAGTAGACCGCTTCACCTAAGATGAAGTACGCGCCGATCGTGCCGAAGATCGGCACTAGATGCGTAAACGGCGCCGAGCGCACCGCGCCAACCCGGTCAACGCCCAGATTGAATACGATCGTCGCGAAGACCGTTCGCAAAATCACGACGTAGAAGATCGAGACGAATACCGACACGGTGAACACCGGATGGGCGACCCCTTTGGCAAGATCCCATGCATACATCGGTGCCACGACCAGTGCGCCAATCGTTCCGGTCACCGCGAGAAACGCCATGGGTGAGAGGCGCGGTCGATAGGGCAGCAGAAAGATGTGGCCGGACCAGATCAACATGGCAAGCAAAATCAACACATCGGCGATGTTGAACCGCAGCCCGATGACGTTGGCCAACTCCCCGCGAAAGATGATCATCGCCACACCGGCGATCGAAAGCAGAAAGCCCGCGATCTCACGGCCCTTTGGCGCACGGCTGAAGACGATCCAGTTGATCAGCAACACCCACACCGGCACCGATGAGTTGAGCAGGGCATGCGTGTTCGCGGTGGTGTTCTTGAAGGCCTCGAACACCAGGAAAAAGAAGACCGAGGTGCTCATGCAGCCAATCGCCAGCACGACTTTCCACGCTTTGGTGATGTTCGCCCATTGCGCATAGACTTCGCGTCCGGCAAGTAACCAACCGATGCACGCGCCGCCAAACCACATCAGAAACGCCAGGGCCGCAGGCGAAATCTGATCGAAGACCGCTTTGCCGGCGATGCCGGTGCCGGCCCAGAAGAGGCTGGAGAGCACCAGCGCGCCATAGCCGGTTACTTGGCGACGCGTGGCGTCGCGCTTGGCCGCGGTGTCAGCCGACGATGTCATCGCAGCGGTATCCGGTTGCACACTGCGACACCCACGAGTACCAGGGCAAAACCCACCGCATGATGCCAGCCAAACTCTTCGCCCAACAGCCCCACCGACAAGCAAGCACCGAACACCGGCACCAAGTGCGTGAAGATCGCTGCGCGCGAGGGGCCGACCCGCTGCACACCGATGTTAAGAAACACGGTGGCCAGCAAAGACGTGAGAAGACCGGTATAGGCGATGACCATGATGACCTGCGGCGAGAAGTTGAGAATGCCGGGATCTCGGACGATCTCGACAAGATGGAGCGGAGCGATCATCAAGACGCCGACCAAACCAGTAATAAACGCAAGCCCATACGGCGACAGTTCCT
>CAMDRJ010000068.1 GCA_945906755.1 Klebsiella pneumoniae
GCCACCGGAACGCAATCTTCCCGACAGTCCGTAATTGACGGTTGGAATATCGAACCGGTTGAGATAGGCGGCATCCGAATAGAAATTCACGCCACCGACTTTCGGCGCGGCGCCGAACACGTCCTGATGCGCACGGCTGATGGCGCCGACCACGAACGCGTCTTTCGGTACGACCGTTCCCGGCCCCGCGCAATAGAACTCAAGTTCGCTCTTGAGCGTTGGGTGCGCGCGCTTCAACTCGGCAAGAAATTCGTCAAGCTCCGCTTTGAGCTGCATGACGGTCATCTTGGGCGAGAGGCGCACGTCCATGAAAAGATCACAGAACACCGGTGTGCGCGCTACCCGCCAGGGCCAACCGCCGCGAATCGCCGCCAGATTGACGTTCGGCTTCATGCCGTCGTAAATGTTGCGGTTGCGATAGCCTTCGACCCATTGCTTCAACGCGGCGTGAATGATGAGGGTTTCATCGATCGCATTCACCGCGCGATCGACCCAGGCCGTGTGTGCCATGGTGCCCTTGGTGCGAAACGCCACCCAAACGGTACCGAAGTGCCATGGCGTGACCTGAAAGAACGTCGGCTCGCCGATGATCGCGCAGTCCACCGCGATGCCATGACGAATGAGCTGCAATGTGCCGATGCCATGGCCGGCGTAGTCGCAGCCCTGGAATTCATCGACCGGACCGATCTCGATTTCTCCCGACACGCCCGCAATCACCACATCGCCCGGCAATGCCACGCCCGCTTCCTTGATTGCGCGCACGGCTTCTACATATCCCGCGATCGCACTTTTCATGTTGTTGGAGCCGGCACCGTAGATCCACTCGTTCTCGACGAGATACGACTGCGGCTTGTAGCCGCCGCCTTCCAGTACTTTTTCCTTGCCGCTGTAGGACGTGTCCAGATGCCCGTCGAACAAGAGATTAAGGCCGCGCCCGGTGCCTTTCAGAATGCCGATCGCGTTGTAGCGGTTGTCGGCGATCTCCTGCAACTCGGTTTTCAAGCCGATCTCGCGCATTCGCTCGACGAGAAATCGTGCGCAGTCGGCTTCGTGACCGGTGGCCGAGGGGATGTCCACGAGTGCGCGCGTCAGTTCGATCAGCCGGTCGCGCCGGATGTTCGCGAGCACCTTGTTCTTTTGTTCGGGGGTAACAGCCACGGCGTTCTTCCGTTACGGCGCGTAGGCCCAAAGATCCAAGAGGATGGTCGTACCGGGAACCGGCATCGGCCCGGGCGTCCCCACCGCACCAAACGGAATCGGCACACCGGGCAGGCGTTCATGCCATACACGCTGTGCTGCATAGACGTCGGCAAGATTGGTATGAAAGTGCTGTGCACGCACGACGTTGGCCAGCGTCGTGCCGGCGGCCGCGCACACCTTTGCGGCGGCATCGAGCAAATAGCGCATTTGGCGTTGCGCTCCGACACCAAGATGGCCAAGACCGCCTGCATCCCCCACATGCGCAATCGGACCTTTTGCATCTGCGGCCACGAGGCCAGATAGACACAAGAGATCCCCTGCCTTCACGGCGGTCGGCCCGAAACGCATCGCCTGCGGCAGATCGACCTCGATGATCTGCTTTTTCGTGCGGCCGTCGTCCCGCACACCGAACAGATTGATCTCGATAATGCCATCAACAAGACCAAAGCTCGACGTGGGCACGATCGTGAGCGCGCAGGGTGTTTTCGCGAAGTAGGCGTTCCACACATCAAGAAAATCCGGCAGATCCTCGATGTTGCCAAGGTACACCTGCGCCTTCACCGCATTGGCAAGCGAGGAGCCGCCGACGCGCATGGCCGGTTCCAGGCGATCGGTGATCAAAAATTCAGTCTGCAAACGGATATCGGTGCCACCCCACATTGCCTGACGTGGTCGACTCGCCTTTGGATGCACGGCTGCCATCTTGTCGTCTTCATTGGCCATTTGCCCGGCGACGAATACGTAGTCACCGGAGATCATGCACGGCGCGAAGCCCGACCAGGGCGGCACCGGCACATCCTTCGGATCGGCGCGGCGTGCGATCGCCACCGGGCATCACCGCGAGCATCGACACGTCAATGCCCGCATCCTTCACCAACAGCTCTTTCATGACGACCGATGTGCTCGGCGGAATGCCGCCCTTGCCGAAGCGGGCGCGCCTAGCATGGTGATAAGGGTCCACGGCGCGCCACGTCGGATAATACTGATCGAGCCGCACCGCATGGCGCAGATCACTGCCTTCGCTTTCCACCAGTCGCGTAAGCCGCTCCATGAGCGCATCGCCCTCGCGCCGATAGCGCGTCAGGCCGTGCAGTGGCAGGCCGGGTTGTCCGATAACCGGTCCGGCGAGGCCCGTCTCGAAGTCGGTCGCCTCATGGCCGGTGAAGAACAACCAGTTGCCTGCTCGCACGCCTTGGGCGAACACGATATCGGTACCGCCGATTGTCACCGGCGAGATGGCTTTGACGGAACGCTGCTCGGACATCGGAAGGTTCCCTTCATTGGTGCGTAGAGTGCTTTATGCACCGGAACAATGCTTGAAGTCAAGTGCCACGGGTCGTGCACCGCGATGGTGAGCGGATAGGGGGCGATGCACCAGGACATGCGGTTGCCGTTCCCCTCGGCAAACGCACGAGTGCGCGGTGAGTGCGGCATAGGCAAGCCCCTGACGCTCGAACAGGGGCGCATTCGCGATCTGGCGTCTGAGAACGGGCAGCTACGGCAGGATAACGACCTGTTAAAAAAAGCACCGCCTCCACTTAATTTCTCGCGCCTTACTTGATCACATTCGGCACGAATTCCGCTACCGCTGCGCGCGTCTCAGCATGGTCCATGATCTCGTGGGTGCCATCTTTGATCAATATTGATCGCGAATCCGCACGACCGCTCAACGCTGCGCCGCAATCGCCGGAAATGCCGATATTTCTATAAAACGCATCGGCGGTGCCCAAGAGAGCTAGGGCCGGCCCGGTGCCGCGCACGCCATTTTGCCAAGTTGCGCGCGGGTTATTGCATGTCCAAGCAACGATGATACGAGCTTTGAATTCATTGCCGGCGTAGGGCGCTGTGAGCTGTGCTCCATTGCTGAAGCCTGCGAGCACCAGCCGGTCCGGGTCAGCCCATGCGGCGTTCTTCAGTTGCGCCGCCGCGTAAGTCGCGTCCGCTTGTCGTGCCGTGAACACCTGGCCCATGTGTACGGGATCGGGCCGGCAGGCCAAGCCACTTGCGAAACTGTTCGTGGCCACCACGATCGCGCCATGATCAAGGAAAGTCCTCGGTGTGCGCAAACCGCCGCAACCATGCAGGTACAGGATAACGGGATGCTTGCCGGGTTTGATCGCACCGACGCATGAACCGTTCACATCACTTTCGCACGCGCCCGCGGTAGCGAGCGCGGCGGGAACGTAGATCTTGGCGGCTTTCCATGCATCGGCGCCTGCTTGCGCATTGGCTACGCCGGTCGCCAGCGACCAAATCAATCCGCAGGCGACGCCCGCAACTAGCAAAGACGCACTGTTTTTCATGGTCAGAATTTCTTTCGCGAAGTGGCCTGCGGAATGTACGGCGGTGCACGAGAGACAAATTCTTCTTCGGGTCACTCTCTTCCGCTCAACACAAAATTCGATTGCGCTTGCTGACGGTAGCCCTCGACTGTCGCCAAGAATATTACCCTAAACGAGGCTTGAGACAGCACCGTCGCCAAGCGTTCGAAAGATCGCACCGACGCCACTATTGCGCCCGGCCCGCTTGCGTTGCATCCTTGGGCGGGTCATGATCCATTCCACTTTAGCGTGGTGTAGACCAACAACGCGCAACCGGAGGTTCGGGCATGCAACGAAAATCGATTCTTCTCAATGTCGTCGGGCTTTTCGCAATGGTGGTAGTCGGCGTTGCCATCGCGCAGGACTACCCAGTCAAGCCCGTCCGCGTGATCGTTCCCTTCGCTCCGGGCGGCATTACCGACAACAGCGTGCGGGCGGTCGCCGACAAGCTTTCGGCGCGGCTCGGCCAACAGGTCGTCGTGGAGAATCGTCCGGGTGCGTCCGGTAACATCGGTACCGCGGCCGTCGCGCAGGCGGCGCCCGATGGCTACACGCTCGTGCTGGGTTACGACGGCACCTTCGCGATCAATCCGCATGTGTATCCGAAGATGCCATTCGATGGGTTGCGTGACTTCGCGCCGATTGGCCGTCTCGGTGATGCCACGCTCATTTTTGTGGCGCATCCGTCAGCACAGATTCGCAGTCTTGCCGATCTCGTCGCAGTGGCCAAGCAAAAGCCCGGTGCGTTGTCGTTTGGATCAGCGGGCACGGCGTCCACCAGCCATGTCGCGATGGAATTGCTTGCTCAGCAACTTGGCATCAGCATTGTCCATGTGCCCTACAAAGGTGGGGCGCCGGCGCTGCTTGACGTGGTCGCTGGACAAATTCCGCTCGTATCGACCTACATCGCGGGCGCCGCGCAGTATGTGAAGCAAGGACGCGTAATCGCGCTGGCTGTCAGCACCGAAAAGCGCGACCCCGCGCTGCCGGATGTCCCTACGCTGAATGAGAGCGGGGCACCCGGCTATATAGTCACTTCATGGCTTGGCCTTCTCGCGCCGGCGAAGACACCCCAGGCGATCATCGAGCGCATCAACCGCGATATTGGGTTGGTCATGCAGGAACCGGAAGTACGCGAGCGCTACGCCGCGCTTGGCATCGTGCCAAGCCCCAATTCGCCGGCGGCCTTCGCGGCGCTGATCCGCGCCGATCACGAGCGTTGGGGCAGGGTGGTCAATCGGGCGGGGATCAAGATCGAGTAATGCAAGGCTTCGCCGCTATTGGGGCGGCCGCTTGGTTTGGTCCGCCGCCGGTTGATCCTGTTTGGCTTGATCCTCGATCAGTTCCGTGCGCACTTCGTAGACTTCGGTGGCGTCGATCGTGCGGCCAGTATGCGGAGGCGTCATCGATCTTGCGGCGCGCCGCAGCGCACGTGTCTTCCACCAGAGGTAGCCCACCACGCACATCGCGACGGCCGCGATCACGACAAAAAGTATGACGGAAAAGAAAATCGCCGCGACGAGCGCGAGCGTACCGATCACGACGCCGATAATCCGTTGAATGAGCAGCATGTGGGGATTCTACGGGATCAGGTGTTGCGCCCCGTTTGTGCTGCGCCGGCGCGCCTCCCACAGGGTAGTGGAGGGTGGGGTACGATCAAAGAATTCCAATGGTGAATGAGCGACCCCGTCATGCCAACGAGCGGCTCCAAGCGACCGAACTTCCTGTTCTTCATTACTGACCAGCATCGCGCCGATCATCTCGGCTGTTATGGCAATGCGGCGATCCGCACACCTAATATCGATGCATTGGCCGCGCGCGGTTTCGTGGCCGAGGAATTCCATGTCGCCACGCCGATCTGCATGCCCAATCGCGCGTCACTCATGACCGGGCGAATGCCGTCGCGACATGGCGTGCGACACAACGGCATCGAGTTATCGCTCTATGAGCGAACGCTTCCCCAAGCGCTGATGGAGGCGGGCTACGCGACTTCCCATATCGGCAAGTCGCATTTGCAGAACATCGAAACAAAACCGGCACAGATTCCGCGTGAAGGCGCGCCCAAGCGCTCGCATGAGGCACGTCGTGGCGATGGCGGGCGGCATGGGCAAGAGGTCTGGAAAAGCTGGGAAGACGATCCATCCTTTGACATCGATACGCCGTTCTACGGATTTCAAACGGTGGATCTGGCGATTCACCATTCGGATGTTGAATTCGGTCATTGGCGGCGCTGGATTCGGCAACAACTGCCGAATGCCGATCAGTTGATCGGGCCGGAGAATGCGATGCCGACGCCTGACTACGAGTTGTTCAAATGTAGGCAGGCATGGCGGACCCGCGTGCCCGAAGAATGCTATCCAACTGCGTGGATCGCCGATCGGACGATTGCGCGGCTGCGCGAGCATGCCGCGGGCGGTAAGCCCTTCTTCATGCATGCATCGTTTCCCGATCCGCATCATCCGTTCACACCACCCGGAAAATATTGGGACATGGTGCGACCCGACGATGTGCAAGCACCCGCATCCTTCCATGCCCCGCACCGCAATATCGCCCCGCATCTGGGCTGGCTCTACGATCGGCGAACCGATGGCACCGCGGTCAAGAATACCCAGGCGCTCTTTGCCTGCACCGAACGCGAAGCACGCGAAGCGATCGCCCTTAACTATGGGTCGGTGGCTTTCATCGATCATTCGATCGGTCGCGTGCTCGCTGAGCTTCGCGCGCTTGGCCTGGAACAAGACACGATCGTAATCTTCACCGCCGATCACGCCGACTTCATGGGCGATCACCAGTTGTTGCTGAAGGGTCCGCTGCACTATCGGGGCCTGACTCGCGTGCCATTCGTATGGGCCGATCCGGCAGCGCCCGTGGCTTGCCGCTCGAAGTCGCTGTTGCAGACCATCGATATCGCCCCGACCATTCTTGACCGTGCGGGCGTGGAACCGTGGAATGGCATCCAAGGCCGCTCTTTGCTTGGTGTGGCCGGCGGAACGGCGGAACGCGTGCGCGAGACCTTGATGATGGAAGAAGAAGGCCAGCGGTTCTACATGGGCTTTCCGGATCGCATCCGCATGCGCAGTCTGCTCGATGGTCGGCACCGAATTTCTGTGTACGACGGCGTAGCGTTTGGCGAGTTATATGATCAGGTCAACGACCCGCATGAGGTCCACAACCTGTGGGACGAGTCGAGTGCGCGCTCGATGCGCGCAGAGATGACGGAAAAGCTCGCACGCTCAATGATTGATATGGCGGAAACGAGTCCGTATCCGACCAGGATTGCCTAAGGCAACGCTGCTTTAGCTATCTCGCGTAATCAGCGCGAGCATAATTTTCTAGGAGTTACGAGGGGCAACGGAGGGGTTGGGGCCCCTTCGTCCCCACCCGGCCTCCTTGTTCAGTTATTGCCTAACTGCAATGTTGCGCGCTCGCGTCCGGCACTGCCGCGCGTCGTCGAATCGAGATAACGCGGAGACACGCGTGCAACACCCACGCCACCACCAAGAAAAATCGTGAACTACCCGTGAGTAGTTCACGCTGGTCGTGGCGCTTACATGTATCTCATACGAGTCGCCTGTCACGCTTCTCCACACATTTGAAGCTAAATCAACAGTGGAGGAAGCATGCGAGTAAGCATATTCGGCTTGGGTTACGTCGGCGCTGTTACGGTGGCCTGCCTCGCGCGGGACGGACATACCGTCATAGGCGTTGACGTCGATCAATCGAAACTGGATCTTATCGCCGCGGGTAAGACCCCTTGCGTCGAGGAGGGAATGGTCGAATTGATGCAGCAGGTTGTTGCAAGCGGGTGCGTTAGCGTGACCCGCGATGCGCAACGCGCCGTTTTGGACAGCGACATTTCCTTGATCTGTGTCGGGACGCCTTCGGCGGCCAACGGTACCTTCGCCGGCGCGTTGATTCTTGGTGTGGCGCAGGGCATCGGCTTTCGCTGGGACCCAGGTTGGGGTGTCCTCATCGGTCACCTGACGTTTCTCGTCATTCTGGTTGTGCGACCGCAGGGCCTCTTCCCGAAAACGAGAGATTAAATGGCCGATTTCTCGATTGAACGCTCCACGTGCGCGAGTCGCATCGCGGTACCGCTCGCGATGCTGCTGGTGCTGGTATTGGCGTCACTCCCATTCTGGGCCGATTCGAGCACGCTGCGCTTGTTCGTCGAATTCGCCTGTTTGCTCGCGCTGGCGCAGATGTGGAACTTGCTTGCCGGCTATGGCGGGCTCGTCTCGGTCGGACAACAAGGATTTCTCGGTATTGGGGGCTACGCGTTGTTCATCCTCGCCGATATCGGGCAACTCAATCCGTTTGTCTGCGTGCCCTTGGCCGGCTTGGTGGCCGCGCTGATTGCGATTCCGACTTCGAAAATCGTGTTTCGGCTGCAAGGTGGTTACTTCGCGATCGGTACCTGGGTGGTCGCCGAAGTATTTCGGTTGATCGCGGCCAATGCATCCTTTATCGGCGGCGGCTCGGGCACCAGTCTCACTGCGCTGCGGGGTATCCCAAAAGCGACGCGCGAATCGATAACGTTTTGGATGGGGCTCGCGCTTGCAGTCGGTGCGATCGCGCTCCTGTATTGGCTGTTACGGTCACGGCATGGTCTGGCACTCACTGCGATTCGCGATAACGAGCGCGCGGCGGCCAGCCAAGGCGTCGACATCGGCGGCACCAAATTCTGGACCTATGTGGTCGCAGCATTTGGATGTGGTGTCGCAGGCGCCATCTACTTCCTCATGAATCTGCGCATCTCACCGGACGCCGCTTTCAATGTCAGTTGGGCAGCGTTCATCATCTTCATCGTGGTGATCGGCGGCATCGGCACCATCGAAGGCCCGATCATCGGCACGTTGCTTTACTTTCTGCTGCGTGAAACGCTGGCCGATTTTGGGACTTGGTATCTGATCCTACTTGGGGTGATCGCGGTGATCGTGATGGTTAAATTTCCGAAAGGTCTTTGGGGATACATCGCCGGCCGCTACGACTTGCATCTCTTCCCGGTGCGGCGACACGTCACGCTTTCCGAATAGGCGGTACGCGGCGGGGCCTGCTTACTCGTGTCCCCGCCGATGCGGCGAATGCGGATGGACATGATCATGCTCCTCGTAGTGCTGGCGCAGCAGATCGCGGCCGTAGTCATTGCCGTTTGGGGTGCGCACCACCGTATGCACATGGCGCCGGGTCGGTTCCTTGTTGTCCCACACGATGCCGGGTAGGTGATCGAACTCGATAAGAATCACCGGGCTATGAATCCGGTAGTAGAACGGTTTCTCCTCTTCGCACGCACCGATCCAGCCGAAATAGGTCTCATCCAGATGCGCCTTGACTTCATCGAGGCGAATCGATGCGTGCCCCGGCCGAATCCGATTCGTGTAGATCGTGATCACGTCCATCATGAGCGCTTGCTGAGGGGAGGTGAGCGCGCTATACGGTATGCCTGCATACGGCAGCACCGCATTATCGACCTGCGCGATCGTGATCACCTCGCGTGGGATCGTTGTGCCAATCGTCGCACGCGCCTGCTGCTCGGGCGTGAGCGACTGCATCAGCCGAAAACCTTTCGCCTCTTCGTCTTGAAAGACGCGTGTGCCGGCGTACTTACCGGAATGCGCATGTACGGGTTCGGAGCCTTGAAAGTCGGGCGTCAGAACGATCTGGTCACCCAGCACGAAGCAATTGATCGAAAGATGATGACCGTCGATCTGCCATCCCCAAGGTTCATCGTTGGACGGCGTACCGAACACACTCATCCAGTAGTACCACTCGCCATATTCCTCGGAACGCCCGGTGAGTTCGCTCACATGCTCGTTCAACTTCATCACGTTGCGCGCGCTTTCGAATCCGGCGGCGCTCAACGTCGCACGCACCAACGCGAGCGCGGTCTGGCGTTGGGGCTCGGTCATGTCGATCAGACACACGCCGTGGCGAAAGAGAAAAATATGCATGTTGTGCCACGAGCGCCAGGCATCGCTTTCCACCGGAAAGAAGACATCCTTTCGCTGCGCATCCGATAGGGACGCGGCAAAGGCGAGCGCGGCATCGATCACCGGTTGCACGGAGATGCCTGTCCGGGAAAGCGGGAAGAGGCCGGATACGATCTGGCCATCGGTCGTAGTGCCCTTGAACTGGTCGGCGAGCGCTGCCTTCGCGCGCGCCATCGCATTGCTCGCCACGCCTTGCAACCGCTCCGGAAACTCCGCAATCGGCGTGGGCTTCACCGCCGAGGCATGCCCGGTCATGATCAGCTTCGAGGTATCAGGCATGGCAACTCCTTGTCGAACAGATTGTCTGATTCTAGAGAATAATTGAACAAGGGAGCTCGCCCCTCGTAGCTTGCCGGAAAAATGAGCACGCTGATCGCGCGGGATAGCTTAATCAGCGTTTCCTTAGAGCAGCAATCGCGGCAGGATCAGCACCACCCACGGCACGTAGGCGACCACCAGCAGGGTCACCACCAATATCGATACATACGGAATCATCGGCCGGGTCGCGGCAGAGAGCGTTACACCGCCAATCTGACAGACCACAACCAACAAGAGACCGACCGGCGGCAGCACCAGACCGATGCCCACTGCCGCGACACTCAGCAAGCCAAAGTGCAAAGGATCGATGCCCACCTTGGCAACCGTCGCCGAGAAGATCGGGAAGAAGATAATGAGCGCGGGCAGCCCATCGAGGATGCTCGAGAAGATGATCAGCGCGATCAACACCATTGCCAGCAAAAGGAATGGCGAGGTGGTGATCTGTGTGAAAAATCCGGCGATGGCCTGCGGCACCGCCAAGGTCGCGAACACCCACGACATGGCCGTTGCGATGCCCGCCAACATCGATACCGCGCCAGTGGTGATGCCGGTTTGAATGAGGATGCGTCGGACGTCGTTGCGAGTGAGTTCGCGATAAACAAACACATCCAGCGCGAGCGCGTAGATGATCGCGAGCACCGCTGCTTCAGTTGCGGTGGTGATGCCGCCGAGAATGCCGCCAAATAAGACGAACGGCATGCCAAGCGGCAGGATGGCTTCCTTGATCGTCTTGCGCAGACCGCTCCAATTGAATTTGCCGCGCGCGCCGGGCAAGGTGCCGCGACGTGCCTGGATATGGATGACGATGATCAGCGTCAAGGCCATCAGAATACCCGGCAGGAAGCCGGCCATGAAGAGCGCCGAGATCGACAAGCCGGACATCGCGCCAAGAATCACCATCACCAAACACGGTGGGATCAAGATCCCCATGCCGGCGGCCGCAGCGACGATCGCGGCCGCGCGTTCCGGCGGATAACCAGCCCGTACCAGCGAAGGGATCAGAATCGAGCCGATCGCGGAGGCATCGGCGACAGAAGATCCGGAAATTCCGGAGAACAACAGCTCCGATACCACCACGACGACACCGAGCCCGCCGCGGATATGGCCCACCAATGCCGTCGCGAACGCAACCAGGCGGCGCGAGATGCCGCCGGTTTCCATGAGTCCGCCTGCCAGAATAAAGAGCGGTATCGCGACGAATGGAAACGGTTCGATGCCAGCGAGCATCTTGTGCGCGACTGTTTCGAGCGGAATATCGAGCGCGATAAAGCCACCGATGGTGGCGACCGCCATGCTGAACGCGACCGGCACACCGAGCGCGAGGGTCACTATGAAAAGAATGACGAGGATGATCATTTGGCGGCACCTGCTCTTCGATCGAGCATCACGGCGAGGTCCATCAAAATGAATAGGACGCCCGCAATCGGCAGAATCATGTAGCCCGTTCCCACGCTGAATCCAAGGGTTGGATACATCTGCGCCCACGATGACTCGACAATGCGAATGCCGTAGATGATCATGAACAGCGCGATCAAGGTCACGACAAGATGTCCCACCCAGATGAGCCAGGTCGACCATCGTTCGAGGTGACGCGCGACGAAATCAACGCCGAAGTGCGCGCGGTAGCGCACCGCGAGGGCCGCGCCAAGAAAAGATACCCACTGATAGCAAAGCGTGGTGAACTCTTCCGACCACACAATCGGGGTTTTGAAGACGTATCGAAATACCACCTGGGCGCCGACCAAAATGACGATCATGACGACTAGTATTCCCACGGCCGCGCGTAACGCCGCCTCAACGGCACCTAGCGTGCGCCCAAGTGCGCCACCGATAGCAGCGGAGGGTTCAGCGCCAGCATTCATTTGAGTGTCTCCCCTGTTTGCCCAACATCGGCCGCGATCGTTTGCGGATCACGGCGTGCTTGCTCCGAGTCGTCCGAGCGAGGGCCAATGTAGTGAAGCGTGCGGATCGTGTCAAGGCGAGCCAAATGTTTCGCTATTCTCGCTAAAGCCCAAGCTGGTCGGCGAGGTCCATAAAATCTGCCGCATTGACGGAGAACCGCTTCTCGAAGCGAAGGTCCGGCTTATTGGCCGGACCAAATTCCTTCGGGCGGGTGACAAAGCCGGTGGCCAATCCGCATTCGGCGGCGGCATCCAGATCGTTCTTGTGCGCGGCGACCATCATCACTTCATTGGGCGCAAGTCCGAGGATCTTGGCCGCACCCAGATAGCTTTCCGGATCGGGCTTGTAGTGGTGGAAAATTTCCGCGGACAAGATACAGTCCCATGGCAAGCCCCCCGCCTTGGCCATATTGGTGAGTAGCGCAACATTGCCGTTTGACAGCGTACAAAGGATCAAGCGCTTTTTCAGCCGCCGCAAGCCGCGCACCGCATCGGGCCAGGGCTTCAGACGATGCCAGACGAAATTGAGCTGCACGCGCTCGGCCTCCGTCAGCCCTTCCAGGCCAAACTGCGGGATGATCGAATCGAGAATCATGCGATGCAGTTCGTCGATGGGCGTCCAGGGCAGCTCGCCGGTGCGAACCCGATGCATTGCAGGTTGATAACCTGCGCGCCATGCATCGGCAAATGCGGCGGGATCGAGCGGGAGTTTCTTTTTCGCGGCGAGCGCCGCGGCTTCGCGGATGATCGATCCGCGCCAATCGACGACGGTACCAAACACGTCGAAGGTGAGCGCTTTCACCTGCTTTAAGCTGCGTTTCACGCGGTTAATCCTCCAAGAATAATTGCAGCAGATCGTTCAGAAAATGCCGCCCGCGCTCGGTGGGGCGAATGCGCAGATGATCCCGCGTAATGAGACCTTTGGACTCGGCTGCCCGCAGCGCTTTCCCGGCTGATGAAATCTGTAGACCCGTTCTTTCGACGAACTCACTGATCGAAAATCCTTCTGCCAGCCTGAGCGCGTTCATCGCATACTCGAAAGGCAGCTCGGCAACCGTGACGACCCTTTGATCGATGACATGCATGCCGGTGGCGACACGTTGCATATATTCGCCTGGACTACGGGTGCGAGCCTCGCGCGTGATGCGGTCAGGAAATGAAATTTTCGAATGGGCGCCGGCACCGATGCCAAGGTAATCGCCGAAGCGCCAGTAATTGAGATTGTGGCGCGATTCCCGTCCGGGCCGTGCGTAGGCGGATGTTTCATAGTGGACGTACCCCGCACCGACAAGACGCGCCTCGACGTGCTCATGAATCTCAGCCGCCGCATCTTCGTCTGGAATCGGCGGCGGAAATTTCGCGAACACGGTGTTGGGTTCGATCGTGAGGTGATAGAACGACAGGTGCGTCGTATTGGCCGCAAGTGCCCGCGCGATGTCGTCTTCAGCCTCGGCGAGCGTCTGCGCGGGAAGCGCGTACATCAGATCGATATTGAAATTGTCGAAATGCGTGTGCGCGATTTCGATCGCGCGTGCTGCTTCGGTCGCATCGTGAATGCGTCCGAGCGACTTGAGATGTACCGGATTGAAGCTTTGAATGCCAATCGACAGGCGGTTAATGCCTGATTCCCGAAAGGCGCGGAATTTCTCTATTTCAAACGTGCCGGGATTGGCTTCGAGCGTGATCTCGGCATCGGCATTGATGGGCAGGCGCGCGCGTACCGCGGCGAGAATCGCGTCGATGCCGACTGCCGAAAAGAGGCTGGGCGTGCCGCCACCGAAAAAAATCGTTTGCACTCGCCGGCCCCATACGAGCGGCAGCGCCTGTTCAAGATCGGCGACAAGCGCATCGATATACGCGCCCTCAATCTCGGTGGAAAGCGCCCTCTCCCCCGGCGGGAGAGGGTTGGGGAGAGGGGACGTTTTCAATTCATGCGAGTTGAAATCGCAATAGGGGCATTTCCGAACGCACCAGGGCAAATGGATATAGAGCGCGAGCGGGGGCAGCGCGGCAAGTTTGACGCGTGCGCCGGAGGTGGGGAGGGGGGCGGTCGTGGACACTTTGGCGGCGCTTGCCCGATTGAAAAGGCCAGTGCGTCGGACTTAAACGATGCCGATCAAGGCTTTCAGCTTGCCGCGCACCTCGGCAACTTCGGCATCCGATATTCGCGCAAAGCGACGCGCCTTGCGAGCGCGCCAGTCCAAGCTCTTGACCTGATCGGCGAGGATCGCACCCTCGACCTTCGGGTTATTGTTGATACGCACTTCAAAGGGGTATCCCTTGATCTGGGATGTCATGGGGCAGCACAACATCAGCCCGGTCTTGCCGTTGTAGGCCGCAGGCGTAAGTACCAGGGCCGGACGCAAGCCGGCTTGCTCGTGGCCCGCTTGCGGCGCGAATTGCAGCCATACCACTTCACCGATATCAGGGACGTAAGCCTTGGCCACCTACAGCGCCTCGCGGCCCACGGCGGGGCCGCTGTCCACCTCATGATGGCAATTGCCCTTCGTGATTCCTGCCAATAGTTCGTCAAGCCGGTACGCATGCGAATGCCTTGGCTGAATGACCACGCGACCATCTTCCTCACGAACATCCACGGCTTGCTCAAGCGAAATCTTGGCCGCCTTCATGATCGATGCGGGAATGCGAACGGCGGCGCTGTTACCCCATTTCTTGATCACAACTTCCATCAGCCGCTCCGGTGGCTTGAAAGCTGGCATGATAGGAGCCGACGCGGGACGTGTCAACAATGTATCGACGCGAATTGCCCCCGAGCGCTGCAAAATCGGCGGCGGCATCGCGCGAAGTCACCACTTGAAGGGATCCATGGCTACCTTTCTCGTTGCACACGGCGCCTGGTCCGCCGGCTGGGCCTGGAAAAAGATGCGCTCACGCATGCGTGAGCGCGGCCATGAACTCTTTACGCCCACCTACACCGGCATCGGCGAACGTTCGCACCTCGCAAGTGCCGTGATTGATCTTGAGACGCATATCGAAGACATCGTGCGGGTCATCGACTTTGAGGGTCTTCGCGATGTCGTGCTCGTCGGGCACAGCTATGGCGGCATGGTGGCGACCGGCGTCGCGGATCGTTGCGCACCGAGCATCGCCAAGCTGGTGTACCTGGATGCGTTCGTGCCGCGCAATGGCCAATCGCTCTTTGATCTGCAAGCGGAAGAATCACGTGCACGGATGCTGGCAGGTGTGCGTGAACAAGGCGATGGTTGGCGTGTACCCGCCAATCCGATGCCGCCCGACACCTCAGCTGAAGATTCTGCGTGGGCGATGCCGCGTCGCATGATGCAGCCACTCAAGACCTTCACGCAGCCGGTCCGACTTACTGGCGCGGTTGAGCGGCTGCCCCGCACCTACATCTATTGCAAGAAAAGCGGGCCAGGCGATGTGTTCCGGCAGTTCGCCGAGCGCGCGCAGAGCGAACCGGGCTGGCGGTCCATCGAACTCGATGCTAGCCACAATCCGCATATCACGATGCCGGATATGCTGGCGGACGCGTTACATGCAATCGCTAACGGCAACGCCCTGCGGCCCTGAAAGTTCGTAACGTTGCGAATGATCCGCTTCCCGTCGGTAGGATGGCACATTAACAGTCGATGCGAGATGCGACTTTTTCTTCCTGCGCGATCGGGATAGACTCGGGCTCGTCGTCACCCGCATGAGCGCGAAACGAATGGATCCTCTGGTCGAGACACAACGCGATGCAATCCTGCGGCTTGCTAAGCTGCACGGCGCAACCCATGTCCGTGTCTTTGGCTCGATGGCGCGCGACGACGCGAATCGCGACAGCGATGTGGATATCCTTGTTGATCTGGAGCCAGGCCGAACCCTGCTCGACATCGGCGGGTTCTTGATGGATTTGCAGGATTTGCTGGGCAGGCGAGTGGACGTCGTGACAGAGCCCGCCTTGCATCCGCGGATCAGGGAGGCGGTGCTTCGCGAGGCAATCCCACTATGAAGAGCGAAGTGGTGTACGTGGAGCATGTGCTTGACTGTATCGACCGGATCGATCAATACACGAAGGGTGGAAAATCCCATTTCATCAGTTCAAGGCTGGTACAGGATGCTGTCGTGCGCAATCTTCAAGTACTTGCCGAATCGACGCAGCGCTTGTCCGACCCGATCAAGCGGCGGTACCCGGAGGTCGATTGGCGGGGTCTGTCCGGTTTCCGAAACGTGTTGGCGCATGGATATCTTGGCCTCGACATTGAAAGAGTGTGGGATCTCATCGAAGTGAAACTCCCGATGCTCCGCACAAACATGCAGCAAATCCTTAGCGATCTCAACGCTTCTGGAGTGTGATTCGCCGGCCACTTCGCCATCTGCGGTTGATGACGAAGGGATTACAACCGCGTCTTATCGCGGCAGCCGTAACATCAACGTCATCGGATCCACCGGCGATTCGGCGAATCCATTGCGCGGAGGGTCAGCCCCCGCCAGTCCTCTTGATCGCCCGATATACAATCGATTCTCCGGATTGACTATCGTCGAGAATCGCATGCCGTCTGGGAATCGTATTGCCGTTGTTGGGGCCGGACTTGGCGGCTTGGCCGCCGCTATTGCGCTCAGGCAACAGGGCTTCGAAGTCGAGGTGTACGAGCAGGCCGCCGAGCTGGGCGCCTTTGGTGCGGGCATCAACTTGAGCGCCAATGCCGTCAAAGTCTTCGATGCGCTTGGCTTGAAGAGCCGCCTCCATGAAGTGAGCTTTGAGCCGCAAGGCCATGCGTGGCGCAACTGGACCAGCGGCGTGGCGGCTCGATTACTGCCGCTCAATGAATCGGTCAGCCGCTACGGCTCGAACTACTACATCATGCATCGCGGCGATCTGCATCGATTGCTCTGTGATGCGCTGCCCGCAGCGGCGATCCACTTGAATAAACGCTGCGTTGCTGTTGACACGCAGGACCAGTCCGCGTCAGTGACCTTTGCCGATGGCACCACCATCCATGCCGATGCGGTGATCGGTGCCGATGGCATTCACTCCGCGGTGCGCCGGCATGTATTTGGCGGCGCGGGTGCGCGCTATGCGGGAACGATGTGCTGGCGATCGCTGATATCGGTTGAAGAGCTTTCCGCCGAGATCCATGATCGCTGCGTGAATCACTGGACGGGTGAGGGTCACAATCGATTCGTCATCAGCTACTTCGTCCGGCAAGGCAAGTACATCAACATCCTCGCGGTCATGCGCCAACCCGAATGGCACTCCGAATCATGGTCGGTGCCATCCAGTCGCGAGGAAATGCTCGCTTCCTTTGCCGATGTGGGCCCCAATCTCGCGCGACTGCTTGGCCATGCAAAGGATGTCTACAAATGGGGCCAGTTCACCGGCGAACCTGCTGCGCAGTGGACCAAGGGGCGGGTGACCCTGCTGGGCGATGCGGCGCATGCGATGCTGGCGACCTGGGGCCAGGGCGCGTGTATGTCGTTCGAAGACGGCTACATCCTCGCGCAATGGCTGGCACGCTATCGCGATGATCTGTCGGCCGGGCTGCTGCGCTATGAAGCGATTCGCAAACCACGCGCGACGCGCATTCAGGCGATGTCGCGATTGGAAGTGCGGTTTAAGAAGCAGTCTTCCATCTGGGACAAGCTGTATCGCGAATGGATCTATCTCAGTCGATTCGGTTCGACCACGCCTGGGATTTACCGGTGGATTTACGGTTACGATCCGGTTCGGCAATGGGAGCAGGGCGCATAGGGGACCTCTAATAATTGGTTTGCAGAAGCAGGACTGCCAAATTCAT
>CAMDRJ010000069.1 GCA_945906755.1 Klebsiella pneumoniae
CACGCAAGCATCCACCAATGCCTTGGGCCACACCGCCCATGATCTGACCATTGGCAATGGTTGGATTGAGCAACACGCCGGCATCATGCGCAACGATATATTTTTGAATCGTCACCACGCCGGTCTCCGCATCGACCGCGACAATCGCCGCATGCGTCCCGTATGCCCAGGTCACCGTCGGCGGTTCAAAATACTCCGTGACTTCGAGTCCACTTGACATGCCAGGCGGCCGACGACTGTCCGGGCCGGGATGGGCCGCTCGTGCAATGTCGCTGAAGGTCAAGCGGTGCGCCGGCGTGCCCTTCAATGCGACGCCACCGTCCCGCAATTCTAGATCGCGCACATCGCATTCCAGGATGAATCCGGTGATCTCCAATACCTTGCGACGCAGCACCTTGCTCGCAGCGACGATCGCTGCCGATGAATTCACTGCACTGCGGCTCGCGATCGTGCCATAGCCGTTCGCGATCGTCGCGGTATCAGCGAGCAGCACCGTCACATCGTGAGGCTGAACACCCCACTCATCGGCCACCACCTGTGCGAACACCGTCTCATGACCCTGCCCTTGTGAGCAAGCGCCGGTCGCAACGATGAGGCTGCCTGACGGATCGATACGCACCATCGCGCCTTCAAACGGTCCGGCGCCCGTCCCTTCTACATAGCAGCAAAAGCCCACGCCCAGCAGTTGTCCGCGTTGCCGCGAAGTGGCCTGCTCCGCACGAAACGCTTCGAGCCCGCCGATTGCGTCAATCGCCATTTGCATTAAGCGCGGATAGTCCCCGCCGTCGTAGACGATCGGCACGCCATCGCGATAGGGAATGCCGGCGCTATAGGGCATCTGATCGGGTGTAACCATATTTCGAATCCGCACGACGGCAGGCTCCAAGCCGAGTTCGATCGCAACAAGATCGATGAGCCGCTCCATGACAAACGAACCCTCCGGTCGACCCGAACCGCGATAGGGCGCATTGGGGGCTTTGTTCGTCACCACGATACGCGCGGTGATATCGAGGTTTGGCACGTGATACTGCCCGCACATATGACTGATGGTGTTCGAAGGTGCACCGATTCCGACCGGCGTATAGGCGCCGGAATCCTTGGTGAAATCGTCACGCAAGGCATGGATGCGGCCCTCATCGTCGAACACGACCTCGGCATCGTGTGCGTCGTCTCTGGCATGGGTGGAGTTCAGCAAATGCTCACGACGATCTTCAATCCAGGCGACTGGCCGGCGGAGGCGCTTGGCAAGCCACGGAATGAGAACGTCTTCGGGATAGACATGCCCTTTCACACCGAAACCACCGCCGACATCCCGCGCGATGCAACGTACCCGGCCTTCTGGAAGTTTGAGTTGCTTCGCGACTTCGCGCCGTACCCAATGCACGACCTGCGTCGCCGACCAGATCATCATGCTATCTTGACTATCATCGTACTCAGCCACGACGCCCCGGCATTCGATTGGCGCGGCCAGGAAGCGGTGATTGACGAAACGACGCCGGATACTCCGAAGCGATCGTAATCCCTCGGCATGCGCGTCGCCTTTGCGCACGCGAAACTCTGCAACGATATTGCTCGAATGGCCCGCGTGGATAGGCGACGCACTAGAACGCATCGCCTCATCGATACTCGCCACCACCGGCAAAGGCTCGAACTCCGCCGTGATCAGCTCGACGGCATCCTCGGCAATTCGGCGGCTCTCAGCGACGACGATGGCATAGGCTTCCCCTACATAGCAGACTTTCTCGCCGGCCATCAACTGCGTATCGGGAATATTGAAGGTGTGCTCCACGGCGTTGCGCCACGACAGCGGTTGGCGATTCTGCATACCAGGCACCGCCTTGAGATCGGTGTCGACGTCCTTGGCAACGAATGCCGCAATGACACCCGGCAACGCCCGCGCGCGCGACAAATCGATGCTGCGAAGCCGCGCATGAGCAAGATTGCTACGAGCAAAGGCAACTTGCAGCAGGCCCGGCAATTGGAGATCCGCGATGAAGCGGCCACGGCCAGTGAGCAGCCGGTCGTCTTCCTTGCGAAGCAGCGATTGTCCGACGATGCGGGGACTACTCACCCGCTCTCCTAGACCACCGGTGCATGCGACAACTCGATATGGTCACTCAAGGTTTCGAGCTTTCCAGACATCACCCGATGCGCACGCGCGCCTTCTTCCGGGAACAATTCCATGCCATGCCCGTATTCGACCGGCAAGCCATCCGGATCGCGAAAGAAGAGGAACGTATTACCCGATGGCGGGTGGAAGCCATCCCAGACCATCGGCACGTTATGTTCGGTAAATCGTGCGCGCGCCCGAACGATATCCTCCTCCCCTTCCACCATCAGATTGAAGTGATGCAAGATGTTGGCGGGAGCCGGCGCGAGCGCCAAGCTGTGATGCAGCGGATTCGGGAAACAACGCATCAATCGGATACGCCCATCGATTTCATCCGACGTCCGAAAGTTGAGCACCCGCTCATAAAAATCCACAGCTTCGCGGAACCGCGGCGTGCCAATGCCGATGTGGCATAGGAACCGCAGCTTCGCAACGGTCGGTTGGAACGGCGTGTCCATCTGCGGCATGCCAGATCCGAAAAAGTCGACCGTGGTACCGGTGATCGGTTCAGTGATACGAATGGTGTGACGCATACCGATCGTCGCGCATTCCGCCTCACTCAGAGCGCGCCAAGCGATGCCGTGCCGATCCAAGGTCTCGGTGAGGACCTTGATCTGGTCGTCCGACTCGAGTTGCCACGCAACCCGCTTTAGGCCTGGGCGCTCGCTTTGATAGAGCACCAAGCTGTGATGATCGGCATCGGCGCGCAAATAGACTTCCCCCTCGGCGCCGGTTCGATTGAACTGGAGCCCGACCATGCTTTCGTACCACGCCCGTGCGCGCGCTACATCGCTGACATTGAGCGCCACATAGCCAAGTTTTTTGTAGCGAATCATTGGTGCCCCATCCCTTGTAGCGCAGCCTTGAATGTCTTGCGTGTCTCCGGGCCATGAATGAAACCGTAATCCTTCGGCGACTCTTCGCCCGGCTCAATATGCAGGGTCACGAAGGTCGGCCCGGTCGCGGCAAGGATCGCCGGGATCGCCGCGCTGAATGCTGCAAGCTCGAAGAACTCATGCACGTTCCGATAGCCCGCGGACCGCGCGAATCCGGCAAAGCTGACCTCACCCCGACGCGGAATCGGCACACCGCCATTCGCTTCATAGGTGCCGTTCTCGCAGACGAAATGGATGAGATTCTTTGGCGCCGCCTCGGCGATGGTCACCAGACTTCCCAAATTCATGAGCAAGCTGCCATCGCCATCCAGCACGATGACCTGCTTGTCCGGACGCCCTAGCGCGAGCCCCAACCCGTTGGAGGAGGCCAGGCCCATCGCACCCACCGAGTAGTAGTTCAAGGGATGCGGTTGAATGCGCATCAAGTCGAACGCCGCGTGATAGACCGCCACCACGATCTGGTCAGTCCGATGACGCATCAATGCAGCTAGGCACAGATCGCGTTTCATGATGTGGCCTCCGGTCGGCGCCCGATCAGGATCGCCAGCGGGCTCGATTCGCGATAGGCGCGCGCGATTGCCGATTCAATGCCTGGCACATCGTCATCGGTTTCGATCAATAACCGGGTAATGCCCATGGCATCCAAAATCGGTTCGACGATACGCACGCCGTAGTCCTTCGACTCCTTTGGCGCCACATCCGGCTCCTTGCCGATCAATCCGACCATCATGCAGATTGGCAGGCTGTATTCGACCGCGTTGTTGCGCAGGGCATTGATCGAATCGAGCAGACCGGTGCTTTGCATGAGGAGCACACCGCGTTTATCAGCGAACGACAAGCCGGCGAGAATTCCAACACCCTCATCTTCCTTGCAGACGCGCACAAAACGAAAGTGCGGATCGCGCGAGATCGGTTTCAAAACGCCCTCGACCGTTGTAATGTCCGGCAAGGCCGCGATGAATTCGATGCCGCTCGCTTTGAGCGCGGCGATGAGCTTGCTGCCTTGTAGCCTTCTAACAGTCGCCATATCGTCTCGCACGCTTAATTCGCGGTCGCACCGATGGCCTTGATGACCGGTCCGATGCGGTCCAAATCGGCGCGAATAAATGCGTCGAATTCCGCCGGCCCCAGGTCGCGCGGAAAGATCGCTTGTGCGGCAAATTTGTCACGGAGCGTTTTGTCCGCGGTGACCAGCCGAATTTCCCGACTCAGTTGATCGATGATCGGGCGTGGCGTTTTGGCCGGCGCGACAAAACCGTAATACGTTGCGTACTGGAACCCCGGCAAGCCCGCCGCCTCTTCGACCGATGGCAATTCAAGCGGTGCCTTGAGCGGCTCGCGCGTCGTCACGCCAAGCGCGAGCAGACGGCCTTCCTTGATATGTTGCAATAGGAACGCGACCGGCACAACCATCGCTTCGACCCGACCGGCCAGCATGTCCGCCATCAATTCCGCGCCCTTGTACGGCACATGAACCAAATCGATGCCGGCGCGTGCAGCGAGATAGGCCGCGCCGATATGAGTCGTCGTGCCGATGCCGGCGGACCCGTAATGGATTTGCCCGGGCGCCTTCTTCGCGGCGGCGATGAATTCCGACAGCGTGCGCACGCCAAGCTTGGGATGCACCGCGATGAGACTGGGCGCCTCACCGATCTGCGCGATCCCTGAGAACTCCGCGAGCGTATCGTAGGGCAGCGACTTATAGAGGGTCGGATTGATGGTGTGCTGGGAATTGACGATCAGGATCGTATAACCATCGGGCGTAGCCTTGGCGACCGATTGCGCGGCGATGGTGCCCCCGGCGCCAGGACGATTCTGCACGACGACCGATTGCCCGAGCCGCTGCGCCAACAGCTCCGCGTACGCGCGCGCGACAAAATCAATCGTGGTTCCGGCGGCCAGCGGCGCGATCATCTGCACCGCCTTCACGGGAAATTTCTCTTGCGCGAACGCGAAGCCCGCGACGAGTACCCAAAGAGGTACGACTGCCAGCCATCTCATAAAACCCCGTCCAAAAAGTTACGCTTCACAGCATGGTAGGCTTTAGGAATAATTGAACAAGGGGGCTTTATTGGTGCGGAGGGGCCCCAACCCTCCGAGTTCCCCTCGTAACTCCCAGAAAAGCATGGTCACGCTGATTATGCGAGGTAGCTTAATCAGCGTTTCCTTTATACATCCAAAGCTTTGCGAGGTCATTAGCGTGGAAGTAGCGATCATTGGTGGTGGGATCGGCGGACTGGCGACCGCCCTCTATTTGCATCAAGCCAACGTACGATGCCAAGTGTATGAATCGGCCGACAACTTCACCCAACTGGGCGTCGGCATCAATTTGATGTCGCATGCCATTCGTGCGCTGGGCGATCTTGGCTTGGTCGAAGCAGTCGGCAAAGTCGCGGTCGAGCCGGAGTGGCGTCGCTACTACAACCACCATGGACAATTGATTCACCGCGAGCTCACCGGCCGTTTTGCCGGTTACCAATGGCCGCATTACAGCGTGCATCGCGGCGATCTGCATGAAATTCTGTTGCGGGCAGTCCAAGATCGCCTGGGCGCGGACACGGTCCATATGGGTCATCGATTCACCAAACTCACGCAGGATCAGCGTGGCGTCACGCTGCACTGGGCGGACCCGCATGGCGAACCCCTGCCGCCCACCACCGCCACCATCGCGATCGGCTGCGATGGCGTCAATTCCTCGGTACGACGCCAGTTCTATCCCGATGAGGGGCGGCTCGCGTTCGGCGGCATCAATATGTGGCGCGGCTCGTCGGTCTACCGGCCGATTGTCGATGGCAAGAGCGTGATCCTGGCCGGTTCAATGAAGTACGGCAAGCTCGTGATCTATCCGATGCGCACCTACCCGGATGGTACCCAGCTCATCAATTGGAACGTCGAAGTGCAATCCGAAGTCGCCGGTCCCAATGCCTGGAATAAGAGCGGGAACGTCGAAGACTTCATCTGGCGATACAAGGATTCCAGCATCGAATGGGTCGATTTTGCCGATCTGGTCAGCCACGCCGATATGGTGCTTGAGTATCCGATGGTCGATCGCGATCCGGTCGAGCGCTGGACCTTTGACCGTGTGACCTTGCTCGGTGATGCCGCGCATCCGATGTATCCACGCAGCGGCAATGGCGCGGCACAATCGATCCTCGATGCACAGTGCGTGGCGCGCCTGATCGCAAGTCTGCCTCCGGTCGAAGCGCTCGCGACGTTTCAGAAAGAGCGGTTGGAGGTCGTCAACAAGATCGTCGTGTCGAGCCGCTCAAGCCCGCCTGATCTGATCATCGAGACGGTCGAGAAGCGCACCAATGGTGAGCCGTTCGAGAAACTGGACGACGTGATATCGAGCGCGGAACTGCAAGGCATCATCGATAACTTTCATCGCCTGACCGGCTCGACGCTCGCGGCGGTGAATCGATAGCAGCATTCTCCGCGCGTTGCTTACTCCAAGCGGATCGCCGCGCGCTTGCCGACACTTGCCCAGCGCCTGACTTCGTCGGCGACGAATGCCCCGAACTCTTCAGGGGACCCCAATACCAAGGTGGCCCCTTGAGCAACCAGCCGATCGCCCGCTTCCGTGGCGAATGCGTTGCGCGATTCACGATTGAGCCAATCGATGATTGCGCGCGGCGTTCCGGTGGGCGCAAACAAGCCAAACCAGGCGCCCGCAAGCACATCAGGGAAACCCTCTTCGCCGGTGGTCGGCAGATCGGGCACGACCTTGGAGCGTTCCTTGGCGGCCAACGCCAAGGCTCGGACCTTACCGGCACGCACATTCGACAGCGCAAGCGCCGTGACATCAAACATCATGTTGACTTGCCCACTCATCAGATCACGGGCCGCTTCGGCCGGCCCTTTGTAGGGAACATGCACAATGTCGATGCCCGTGGAGAGTCGAAACAACTCTCCTGCAACATGACCTGAACTGCCGTTTCCTTGCGAGGCGAAGGTGAGCGTGCCCGGCTTTGCCTTGGCCAGTGCAATGAGTTCCTTCATGGATTGCGCAGGCACCGACGGATTGATAACCAGCAAATTCGGCACCATCATGGCGAGAATCACCGGCACAAAATCCTTGGTCGGATCAATCGACATCTTGGCACCGAGGCCGGGCAAGATCGAGTTGAGCGCATGGTTGCCGATCAGCAAGGTATAACCATCCGGGGCGGACCGGGCGACCACTTCCCCGCCAATGACGCCACCACCACCCGGCCGCGGTTCCACCACGAAGGGTTGTTTTCCTACGGCGGTCAGTCGTTGCGCGAGCACACGGGCCGTTAAATCGTTAAGGCTGGCCGGCGTAGTCGGCACGATGATGCGGACCGGCTTCGATGGATATTCCTGGGCGGGCGCCGTGTTGGCCAATCCCGCCGTTGCAATCACTGCCAGCGTCATGCAAAGCGCTTGAATGCGTGTCATGGTCACCCTCCTCTTGAAAGCCGATGATATACCGCGCCACGGGCGGTCCGCCCGCCACACTGCTTTCAACACTCGGTGCCACAATGCGGGCCTTGGCCCTCTCGCTTGGAACGCGCTATGAATGCTCGCTTCGCCCTGTTGTTCGCCATGATCCTGGCCATCGTTACAGCGGCTGCTGCCCAGGCACAGACGACGTATCCCAATCGTCCGATCCGGGTCGTCGTGCCGTTTCCACCGGGTGGACTCAATGACGTCGTCGCGCGTCTGGTATCGCAAAGGCTTGCCGAGAATCTCGGCCAGACCATCGTCATCGAAAATCGCGGTGGCGCGACCGGTACCATTGGATCAGCCGCCGTCGCCAAAGCGGCGCCAGACGGTTATACGATTCTGTCGAGCGGATCGACCACCGCAGCCGTTGCGCCGCACTTGTATTCGAACCTGCCTTATGACCAGGCCAAAGATCTCGTCGCGATCGGGCGCATTGGCGCGGTGGCGAGCATCGTGCTGGTTCATCCGTCCATGCCGGCCAACACGATGAGTGAGCTGATCGCCCATCTCAAAGCGAAACCCGGCGCGATCAATTTCGGCTCCGGCGGATCGGGTGGCTCGCAACATATCGGCGCCGAATTGCTGAAAACGCTGGCAGGCGTGAGCATCACACATGTGCCCTACAAAGGCGGGGGCCCGGCGATGATCGATCTCGTGGCCGGCCAGATATCGATGATGATCGAGCCGATGCCAAGCGCATTGCCGCAGGTGCGCGCGGGCAAGGTAAGGGCACTGGCAGTCACGACGCCACGACGATCCAGTGCCTTACCCGAATTACCGACCGTGGCCGAAACAGGCATCGCGGGTTACGACCTCACTATTTGGCTCGGCTTTTTTGCGCCAGCGGGCACGCCGCGAGAGATCATCGCCAGGTTGAACACCGAACTGGCGCGCACGCTCAATGCCCCTGATATGCGGGAACGATTGGCGCAACAAGGGGTTGAAACCATCGTCGATACGCCGGACGAATTCGGTGCCTATGTCAATTCGGAACTCGCCCGGTGGGGCAAGGTGGTGCGCGATTCGGGCGCGAAGTTGGATTAAAGAATAATTGAACAAGGGGCTGCCCCTCGTAACTCCCCGAAAAGTATGAGCACGCTGATTACGCGGGATAGCTCAATCAGCGTTTCCTTAACCGATAGCATGCATTGATCAACAAGCTATTCCCCGGCCGTCTCCGGTTACTGTGGGTTCTGTTCCTTGCCTTCCTCGCTTTTAATGGTGTCGTCCGTATCGGGTTGGTGATCCACAACGGCCAGTTAGGCCTGTTTTCCCCAGAATTGCTTTTGCCGGCGCTTGTCATCGGCGCGCTGTTCGATGCCGGCGTGGCCACATTTTTTCTCGCCCCGTTGGGGCTCGTCATCGTCGCTTGGCCAAACGCCCGGGCAGGACTCCGTACGACACTGCTGGCCGTCCTGCTCCCGATGGTGGTCACGATGGTCTTCGTCGGCGCATCCGAGTTCACTTTTTGGAACGAGTTCGCCTCTCGTTTCAATTTCATCGCGGTTGACTACCTGATTTACACCAATGAAGTGATCGGCAATATCCGCGAGTCGTACAACCTGCCGCTGCTCCTTGGCATCGTGGCAATTGTGTCCATCGGTATCTAGTTCATCGTTGCGCGCTCGCTCCGCGCCCATTGGCGCGCCCCGCTCAACCTTCGCGATCGCCTTGTCGCACTCGCGTTGCTCCTGGTTGCACCGTTCGCCGCGGTGTACGCGCTCGATGCACGCTACAAGGAATTCTCGAATGACTCCCAGGCCAATGAAATCGCCGGCAACGGTTACTTCGATTTCTGGCACGCGTTCTGGGCGAACGAGATCGACTATGAGCGGTTCTATAAGACCATGCCCCTCCAACGCGCGCTCGTGACGATCGCCGATGAATTTGCGCGGCCGCGCATCGAGGCCGAGATTTCGCAGCGCCCCTTCGAGCACACCATCGTCAACACCGAACCGAAGAAGCTATTGAATGTTGTCCTGGTCTCGATCGAGAGCTTTTCGGCCGAATTCATGGCGGCGTTCGGCAACAAACAAAACATCACCCCGGCCACCGACAAGCTCGCGACCGAGGGGCTCTTATTCACCCAGCTCTACGCCACCGGCACGCGCACGGTGCGTGGGTTGGAAGCGCTGACCCTCTCGGTGCCACCGACGCCTGGACACTCCATCGTCAAGCGCCCTAACAACGACAACCTCTTTACGATCGGTGAAGTCTTCAAGGAATCCGACTACGAGCCGCTTTATCTCTACGGTGGCTACGGCTACTTCGACAATATGAATGCGTTTTTCAGCGGCAACGGTTACACCGTGATTGACCGTAGTGCGCTGAAACCCGATGAGATTCACTTTGAAAACATCTGGGGCGTGGCCGATGAAGATCTGTTCAGCCTCGCGCTACGTGAATTGGATAAGCGCTATGCTGCCGACGTCAAGTTTTTTGCGCATGTGATGACCACCTCCAACCACCGGCCGTTCACCTACCCAGAAGGCCGCATCGATATCGCCTCGAAATCGGGGCGTGAGGGCGGCGTGAAGTACACCGATTGGGCGATCGGCAATTTTTTCGAGCGGGCCCGCACGAAGCCCTGGTTCGATAACACGCTATTTATCTTCGTGGCCGACCATACACACAAGGGCCGCGGGCGTCAGGAATTGCCGCCAGAGAACTATCACATCCCGATGATCGTCTATGCACCCTTGCATGTGAAGCCCGGCCGCGTGGATACGCTTGCTTCGCAGATCGATGTTGCGTCCACTTTGCTTGGGATGCTCAATTTCAGCTATCGCAGCAAATTTTTTGGGCACGATATTCTGCGTGAGGGCCGACAGCATCCGCGTGCATTGATGGCCAATTATTTGACCGTGGGTTACTACGAGCAGGGACGCATCGTCGAACTCAAACCGAATGGCCGCACGCGCGTCGTCGATGCCGTGACTGGCCGCGAAGCGCCCGACGACGCGATTTCGAAAGAATTGATCGACGATACGATCAGCTACTATCAAGTAGCATCGCGTGCGTATCGGCAGGGCGAACTACGCAACCGCCCGGCCAAATAATCGCTGACGTAAGACCCCGGTCACGAGCGTAAGTATTGCGGGTGCGATGAGCAGTGCGCTTACCGCCATGGCCACGCCAATCCACCAGCGGTTACGAGTCCGGGCGCGCGAGCGCACTTCGCGCTGCACGAAGCGCTCACCATTGCGCATCTCGTTATAAGACCTAAGGAACCCGGAGATGCGACGAAGCTCGTCTTCGCTGATGGCGATCCCTTCGGAGCGGCTTCGTACCTCGCGCGCATTGAGCGCTTCCGCTTGCAGGCGATAGCGTTCTGCATAGCGGCCGGCTTCGTCGAACCGTTCAAGCTCCCTGTCAGAGAAGTAAGACACTCGCACCACTGGCACCAACGCTTCGATCGCATCGAGCAGCGGTTGGTCGGCGCGCGGGGCGATCACCATCCACGCCGAGGAAACCGCCAGCACCGCCGCAACGAACCAGCGTAGCCCGATGACCCATCGCCAGCCGCCACGAAATCGACGGACGGTACCCACGATTGCAAGCGCGATGCCAAAGCTGCAGATCATCGTTGCGCCAGTCGGCAGATCCAGCGCGTAAGACAACGCAAGCCCGGCCAGACTCGCGAGTATTGCCGCACCCCAGCCGATGACAAGCTGGCGGCTGAATCGCTCGGCGAGAATCACGCCAATTGCCGCAGGAATGATGAGAAAGGCAAAGACCAGCAGAACGCCCGCAATCGCCACCGAACTCGTCACGACCACGCCAAGACTCGCAAAAAATGCCAGCTCCCAACCCCAGTGATCGTACCGGCGTCTGCTCGCAAGCCACGCATAGCCGCCACCCACTGCCGCATAAAGCGGAATCAGGGTTAGTACATCGGTCGCGGTGACGGTGAGGATATTGCCGGTGAGCAGCTGCTTGATGTGTTCCGCACCCATCGGCGCCTTGTCGATCAAGACGAACGCAAGCGCCGCGCCGACCACATAGATGACCCCGATCAGCGCCTCTTGCGAGACGCGTGCCGACCAAGCGCGTGTCGCCGAGAGCAAGGCAGCACCAAGCAAGGTGAAGCCGAGTGAATAGGCATAGGCCGCGGTGCTTTGCGGCGAGTGTCCGAGCATGAACGCGACGGTCGTACCGAGCGCGGCAATCTGCGCTAACGCGAGATCAACGAAAATCACACCACGCGCGAGCACCTGCAGACCGAAGTAGGTATGCACCCCGATCAGCACGAGTGCGGCAGCAGCGGGCAACCACAGGAGATCGAAGGCTTCCGACATCAACGCTCCAGGGCGGCGACCAACGTGGCAATGTTGTAGTCGATCATCGCGAGGTAATCGCCGGCGGCAGCTACCGCATTGACCGATGCGGCCAGCACCGCGACCTTGGCGCCCGCACGAAGCGCAATCGACTCGGCATCCTTCGCCGACTCATGCGGTTGGCGGACGACGATCCGCACCTTTTGATCGCGCATGAGCTTGGCAAGTTGCGCCAAGTGCGCGGCCGTGGGCGGAATCCCTTCACGCAATTCGATATAGCCGACAAATTTCAGCCGGAAGCGACGCGCGAAATATGCCCAGGTATTGTGATATGCAACCAGCGGTTCATTGCGCACGCCGGCAAGCTTCGCCTCCCAGTCGGGCAGTCTCTTCTCGATCTCGGCGAGAAAATTGTGGCGGCGACGTTGATAAGCTTCGTCATGCGCCGGATCAATCCGCGCGAGTGCAATCACGAGCTGGGCGGTAATGATCTCGATATTGCGGGGATCGAGCCAGTAGTGCGGGTTGCCGCTGCCATGCGCGTGACCATCGCTCGGACCCGCGCGAGTGCCCCGCACATCCAACAGCGCTATCGACATGGAAGCATCGACATGACGCGATCCACGCCGACGCAATTCCGGACGCGCACGCTCCAGCAGGCGATCGAGCCATAGATCATAGTCAAGACCGACCCGCACGATCAGATCGGCGTCTTTTACGCGCGCCAGATCCTGCGGCTTGGCCTGATAGCTTTCCGCGTTGGTGTTGGGTGCGATGAGATGCGTGGCGGTGACTCGCTCACCGCCGACGATTTCAACCAGGTTGCGCAATTCGGTCGTGGTCGTCACGACCCTAAGCGGCTGCGCGCCAAGCGGCAATTGCACGAGCAGCCAACCGCACAGCGCAACTAGCCAGACATTTCGCCTCATCGATGACCGACCACCGGGCCGCTAACGACCCGCTCCCGCCGCGCCCTTACTTGGGTGCGGTCCAAAGGCTCTTTGGCACCAGGCAATGGACGTTCTTGTCTGCGTCCGACATCGCGCCGATCCGGCAATCCATCGACACACTGGCAAGCCCGTACGCATCATGGCGGGTCATGTTCTTGTTGGCGGCAAGCCAATTGATCATGTTCATCGACGCCTCATCCATCGACTTGCCAAGATCGGGACTCTTGGCATGACTGACGAAGTACTGCGTCGTTTCCTTGGTAGGACGCTCCATATCTTCTTTGCCGGTCGCGCTCTTCGGGCTGAGACAATGGATGCCCTTCTTGATGTTGACGACCTGGGAAATCCGGCAATCGGAGGTTTTCGGCATCATGCTCGCCGCTTGATCCGCGGGTACGTTGCGCAACTCCGCGAGCATTTTCACGGTCTGCTGTCTGGGGGCATCCCAGGCCTTGTTGAGATCCTGATCAAATCCCATCGTGATCCAGGAAGTCGGTGTCTCGATACGCGGCATGTCGATCGGTTTGCCCTTCACCACATCGATCGTCACATTCAATTCGCGGAAAGCCGTCTCAATCGCCGTTAGATTAACCTCGCCATTGCCCTGACCGGCATGGGAATCGCCGGTCCACAGCAGACCGCCCGTCACCCACACCGGCGCATGCAGCGTCGCACCTGCCACGAGATCCCGGATATCCATGTTGCCCGCGAACTCGCCCGGCATCACCGTAAAGTAGCGGCCGGGGTCTTTGCGCGCCACCCCCATCACACCGGGAAACGGCCGCAGCGGCACATACACGCCGGGCAGGAACTCGGTGATTTTGCGGTCCCAGTCGAGATAGAGGTCTTGATCTGTCCCTGCGGAAACTCTTTCGGGAACTGTCCGGTCCCGGCGACCCCCGGCATGTTGAGGTTGATCCCGTAGGCACGTGGGATGACCTTGTTGATCTTCACCCGGAGCACATCACCGGGTTCGGCACCGCGCACAAAGATCGGACCGGTGATCGAATGCGGACCGCGCCCCGGATTGTCCAGACGCAGCTTCAGGATGTCGTCGGGCGTGACACCGGGCATGAATTGGTTATGGGCGCCGGTCATCGTCTCGATCACCACGGTGTCACCCGGATCGATCGTCAGCACCGGCTTCTGCGCATTGTCGAACCAGCCCCATTGGGTGGTCTCAAGCGTCGCGGGCAACAGATGCACCTTCCCGGGAAGACTGCTTGCGAGTGTCGTGCTTTGTGCCAGCGCGTTGCCCGCGCACAGACTGGCAGCGATCAGCGAAATCGTCAGACCCTTCATCTTCCCCTCCTTGGATGTTGGTGAGCGTCCAAAGTGTACTGCCGATCGAATCTGGTTGCCGTTGCGACGATCTGATGCTTGAATGGCGGCCATTGCCGCCGCGATCCACGCTCCTCTGCAAAGGACTTTCCACCATGAAAATCACCGCCGCCCAGACCCGTTTGATCAAGATCCCCGCCGACGAACCGCTCGCGGGCGGCGCGATCCTCATGGGGCCGACGCGCGATTTCGTGACCCTCACCTTGCGCACCGACGCCGGCCTCGAAGGCATTGGTTACGCCTTTTTTGGCGGCAATCTGGCGCCGCAGCTAAAAGGCATGGTCGAAACGCTTGCCGCGCTCATCATCGGCCAAGACCCCTTGCCGATCGAAGCATTGGTGAACAAGATCCGCGCCGCCACGATCGCCGGGCCAAGCGGCATGGTGACCCTCGCGCTCTCGGCGATCGACATCGCGCTATGGGACATCAAAGGCAAGGCGCTCAATGTGCCGGTCGCGACGCTGGCAGGAGGCTATCGCACCACGGTACCGACCTATGCATCGGGTGCATTATCCCGCGACGGTTCGCTCGACAACCTGTTGCGCTGCGCGCGCACCTTGAAAGAAGCCGGCTGGAAGCAAATGAAAACCCAGCTTGCGTTACCCGGCCCCACGACCGTGCCGAAAGAGATCGAGCGTATTCGCGAAGTCCGCAAAGTGATCGGCGATGACATCGATTTGATGTGCGACATCAACCAGCGCTGGGATGTTCGTCAGGCGATATCGATCGGCTCGCGCATCGAGGAATACGGCCTTTACTGGTTAGAGGATGCGGTGGCCTGCGATGACTACGCGGGGCACGCAGCCGTTTCCGCCGCCCTTGCCACGCCGACCGCTGCCGGCGAATACGTCTTCGGCATCGTCCCGTTCCGGCATATGTTCGAGGCGCGCTCGGTCGATATCGCGATGCTCGATGTCGTGCGCACCGGCGGCATCACCGGTTGGCTGAAGATCGCGGCGATGGCCGAGGCCTTCAATCTGCCGGTGGTCAGCCATTTGTATCCCGAGATTTCAGTCCATTTGATCGCAGCGATTCCCAATGGGCTCACGGTCGAATACATGCCGTGGACGACGCACATGTTCTTGGAAGTACCGAAGATGGCAGGAGGCATGTTAACCGTCCCGCAGAAGCCGGGCCTTGGCCTCGCCTTCGACGAAAAGTTCTGCGCGAAGCATGCCGCGTAGCAGAGTGCCGTCACGAATTTTCTCGTCGATGATCGATGAGTGATGTCTGAAAGCGAATTCAAGAGTACCAGCGGGCGCACGCGCATTATCAAGGCCGCGGGGTATTCGATCGCCGGCCTGCGCGAAGCCTGGCGGGCCGAACATGCGTTTCGCCAGGAATTGGTCGTCACCATCGTCCTCACCGGGATTGCACTCTATCTGCCGGTGTCGGCGTTCGAGAAGCTGCTAATGATCGGCAGTCTCGTGTTCGTGCTGATTGTCGAGCTGCTCAACTCCGCTATTGAAGCGGCGATCGATCACACGTCGATCGAGCGCCATCCGCTTGCCAAGCGCGCGAAGGATTTCGGCAGCGCGGCGGTGATGCTCGCGATGTTCTTGGTTCTGGCGATCTGGCTCGTCGTCATCGCAGGAATCGTGGGGCGCTAACTGCTTCGGAGTGCGCTGCAAGCATGGCGTCTCAATTGCGTGCGGATAGGCTTACGCTCGATACTCCGCCCGCAACATCCGCGCCGCCTCCACCATCGCTCTTAGCTTTCCGTTGGCCACCGCGCGCGGCAGGTACTTCAACCCGCAATCCGGCGCGAGGATCACGCGTTCCTTTGCGATGTACTGCAGCGCACGCTTGATGCGCGCAACCACCGTCGTAGCGCTCTCGATGGCGTGATCGCTCAAGTCCAGACAACCGACCATGATGTGCTTCCCAGGCAAGGTCTTCAGCACGGCGCAATCGAGATTGGACTGTGCGGTCTCGATCGAGATCTGCTGCACACCGCATGCGGCCAGCTCGGGCAGGAAGTCGTATCCACTCGGTCGCTCCTGCACAACGGCGGCATAGCCAAAGCAGATGTGTACGGCGGTAGTCCCCGTGACCCCCTCCAACGCGCGGTTAAGTGCCTTTACGCCGTATGCGCGCGCCTTGTCGGGCCGCGCCTGCATGTACGGCTCGTCGATCTGCACGACATCGGCACCGTTCGCAAACAAATCCTTGATCTCCGCATTCAAGGCCACTGCGTAGTCCATGGCAGCGGCTTCTTCGGAGGGGTAATAAGCATTCTGCGCCTGCTGCATCATGGTGAAGGGCCCAGGCACCGTGATCTTGATCTGCCGGGTTGTATGCGCCTTCAAGAACAACAGGTCTTCCACCTCCACGGCGCGCGTGCGACGGATGGGGCCGACGATGCGCGGCAAATAATTGGGGCGCCCGGAACGGCCGACAATCGATACCGGGTTGTCCTGGTCGATGCCATCAAGCGCCGTGGCGAAACGGTTCGAGTAGCTCTCGCGCCGGATCTCGCCGTCGGTCACGACGTCGATGCCAATCTCTTCTTGCGCCCGGATCGCGACCCGTGTCGCGTCCTCCATCGCTGCCTGCAAATACTGGGGAGGGATGCGCCACAGTTCGGTCGCTCGCACGCGCGGCGGCACCCGCGCGAGGAGCGCTGCCTTGTCGATCAGCCAGTCCGGTTGCGGGTAACTGCCGACGAGGGTGGTCGGAAACAGCAGACTCATCCAGGGCTCCACGAAAAAGGCCGGGCGATCATAATCGATGTTAATGAAACGCTAATTACGCTCTCTCGCGCAATCAGCGTGACCGTACTTTTCGGGGAGATACGAGGAGACAATGGAGGGGTTGGGGCCCCTTCATTCCCGACAACCCCCTTTGTTCATTTAGTACTTGAAGGAGGAGACGATGAAGAACGTAATACAACTAGTGGCGACGATACTCTTCGTCACCGCAACACATGCTACTGCGCAGTTCCCGGCAAAACCCGTCACGATCGTGGTGGCCTTCCCACCGGGCTCGACATCCGACAGCCTCGCGCGGATCATCGGACAACAGGCCGCGACCACGCTCGGCAGACCGGTGCTCATCGATAACAAGCCGGGCGCCGAGGGGCTGCTTGCCGCGCAGGACGTGGCGAAGTCGCCCCCGGATGGCTATCGCGTGCTGTTCGGTACCGCTGGCGCCCTCGCGATCGCGCCGGTATTGCGGAAGAACCCGCCCTACAACACCGCCACCGATTTCACGCCGATTGCCGACGTCGGGCGCTACCAGTTCTTTTTGTATACCAGCCCAACGTTACCGGCGAACACGTTCAAGGCGTTCGTCGACCATGCCAAAGCGAACCCCGGCAAGATCA
>CAMDRJ010000070.1 GCA_945906755.1 Klebsiella pneumoniae
TGGCGGTGATGGTGCCTGCGATCGCAGCGGCGCGCGCTCGTGCGGCCAAGGCGAAGCGTCAAATCGCATTCGTTGGCTTTATCTGTGGCACAACATCCGATCCGCAGGACTGCGCAAAACAAGCCAAGGCATTGGGCGAGGCAGGCGTACTCCTCGCGCGAAGCAACGCGGAGGCGGTCACCATCGCTGCGGCGATCGTCAGGCCGCTCGTTGCGAAAGATCGGGTGTCGTCTGTCGCCGCTAAAAAAGGAAAGCGCACATGACGGCGTTATTCGGCAAGCCGCTATCAATCGTCAACCTTGGCCTGGATGCCTTCGCCGATCCGCCTCATGCGGCGGGCACGCAAGTGGTGCGAACCGATTGGCGACCACCGGGTGGCGAACCTAACGTGGCGACTGCCGTGGCCAAGTTACTAGGTGATGCTCGCGTCGCGGCGGCGAACCAAAAAGCATTTGGTTTGTATCTCGAAGCCTCCCCGGTATTGGAAGGGGCCGGCATCGCACGGGAGACGCTACCTGGTATGCGCGACCGGATGATCCTGCACGCCGGGCCGCCTATCGCGTGGGAGCGCATGTGCGGCCCGATGCGGGGCGGCGTGATCGGTGCGATTCTGCTCGAAGGTTGGGCGTCCGATGCGGAGCGCGCGTTGGCGCTGGCTGCGAGCGGAGAGATTGCCTTCGAGCCTTGCCATCATCATGATGCGGTCGGGCCGATGGCGGGCATCATCAGTCCGTCCATGCCGGTATGGATCGTGCGCAATACGGTCCATGGCAATCGCACCTTCAGCAATATGAACGAGGGACTGGGCAAGGTCCTTCGCATGGGCGCTAACAGTACGGAAGTGCTTGAGCGCCTGCGCTGGATGCGGAACACTTTGTTTCCCGCGATGGAAAAGGCGCTCGCAAAGGGCGGGGCGATCGAGTTGAAGCCGCTGATGGCCCGCGCATTGCATATGGGCGATGAAGTGCATAACCGCAATGTCGCGGCGTCCAGTCTTCTATTGAAACGGCTCACACCGCCATTACTGCGATCAGGTGCTGCTGCTGAAGATGTCGCGCAAGTGTTCGATTTCGTCAATGGCAACGATCATTTCTTTATCAACGTCGGCATGGCGGCGTGCAAAGCGATGCTCGATCCCGCGCGCGGTGTACCCGGCTCCAGCATGGTGACGGTGATGGCGAGAAATGGCGTCGAGTTCGGCATTCGCGTGAGCGGCACCGGCGATACCTGGTTCACCGGCCCCGCGCGACCGGTCGATGGATTGTTTTTCGCAGGCTTTACCAAGGCCGATGCGGCGGGCGATATCGGCGATAGCGCGATCACTGAGACGGCCGGGGTGGGTGGATTCGCAATGGCGGCGGCGCCGGCGATCGTGCAGTTCGTCGGCGGTACACCGGCCTCCGCGATCGACAACACGCTGCGCATGGGGCATATCACGCTAGGCCGCAATAACGCGTTCACGCTGCCGCAACTCGACTTCGCCGGCAGTCCGGCCGGCATCGACATCCGCAAAGTGGTCGATACCGGCATTCTGCCGGTGGTCAACACCGGCATCGCGCACAAGGAACCCGGCATCGGTCAGGTGGGCGCCGGTGTAACGAGCGCACCGATGGAATGTTTTCAGAAGGCGGTGCCGGCGCTGGCGGCGAGTCTCGCCTAACTCCACACTGCTTCCGCGATTTTGACCAGGTGCGCGAGCTTGCGCTCCTGATCGTCATGGGTGAAGCGGTTCGTCTGATAGCTCGATGCAAAGCCGCACTGCGGGCTGATGCAAAGATTGTCCAGGCTTACATAGCGCGCGGCTTGGTCGATGCGGCGTCGGATGTCGTCGAGCGGCTCCAGCGCGGCGATCTTGGTGCTGATCATGCCAAGCACGACGCGTTTGCCCTTCGGTACTTCGCGAAGCGGCTCGAAGCTGCCGGCGCGCTCGGTGTCGTATTCGAGGAAAAATCCGTCGACGTTCAATTCCTGGAAGAGCCTTCGGGCGACCGGATCGTAGCCGCCGCTTGCCTGCCCATGATCGAGATTGCCGCGGCATAGATGCACGCAGGCGGTCATCGAAGCGGGTCGATCGCGCACCACCGCATTGATCGCGGCAATGTAATCATTGATTAGGGAATCGGGTTGCTCGCCGCGCTCCCGTACGATCGCGTGATTGTTCGGATCACACAGCACCGCAATCGGCACCTCATCGATTTGCAAATAGGTGCAACCCAGCTTCGCGAGATCGGCGACTTCCTGCCGATAAATGGCGGTTACATCGTCCATATACGCTTGTCGCGTCGCATACGGGGATCTCGCCAGACTCTTGTCGCCGGAAAAGAAATGATTGGCGGAAGGCGCCGGCAGCGTTGCCTTCGCGATGCCTTTGGTGTGCGCCTTCAGGTAAGAAAAATCATCCGCGGTAATCGTCTCGCGGCGTTTGAGCTTGGCATTCACCGTTGGCACCGGCATGCCGCGATCGCGTTTTCCCGATGCGAACGTGAAGAAGAAAGAGCTGGGAATCTTCTCTTTCGTGAAGCCATCGACTCGCTCGAAAAAACGATCACGCCAGTTGTTTCGACGCAGTTCGCCATCGGTAATCGCCTGAATACCCGCGCGCTCCTGCATGGCGATTGCCGCACGGATTTCTTCGTCTTCGATTGCGCGCAGCGCATCGGTGGGAAGCGTGCCCGCGTTGTGTTGAGTACGCGCTTCGATCAGACGTTGTGAACGGATCAGGCTACCGACATGATCGGCGCGAAACGGTGGTTTCATGAAGGGTTCCTTCCTGGGGTTATTGATGCGAAGAATCAATAAGTCAGAACACTAGCAGCATCTGAGGAAAAACAGTCCCTCACCCTGAATCGCTTTCTGCAGCGCCATGGCCTCGGGTTCAGCGGTGCGGCCCACTTCCGCTGCGAAGATCGGGCATGAGGAGAACCGGTGATCCTTGGGGAGTCCTGCCCGGCGCATGCGATCGCGCAAGGCGCGCGTACCGTCGATATTGACTACACCGGTGGCAGCATTGATCACGACGCCATAGAGCGTATGCGCCGCACTGCCTGAAATATAGCCTTGTCGCACATCATCGGCCACGGCATGCACGTCACGATCGAGTGGTGAACCAAAGCCGCCGCCGCCACCCGATCGCAGGTAATAGCGATCACCCGTTTTGAGTAGACGCGATAACACCTTGCCCGATGGAAAGGCGGTTTCCGACGTTTCATTGACCCGTTGCAATGCGACCTGATTGCCTGCTGCGGACAGCCCACCATCAAGGCCCCAAGGCCGGCTGTCCACCCGCTCGATCTGCGAGTCGTAGGCGATATCGGCCAGGGTCTGGACGATCTGCTCGGTGCCCAGCCCACCGCGATAGCGGCCCGCACCGCCCGAATCATCGCGCAACCGATAGGCTTCCACCACTAACGGGAATTTCACCTCCACCTGCTCGGAGGGCCCATTGTGGGTGTCACCATCATTGATCGCGATCGTGGCGTTCATGCCGTCCTCGGTGAGCTTCGCACCCCAACCACCGCCGATGAGCCCGCCGGTGTAGAGGAACAGCTTGCTGTCGCGCGGATGGCGGCCACTGATTTTCGCAATGACGAGATCGGCGTGATGGCCGGCGATCACCTTATCGGGAATGGCCGGGGCCAGCGCCTTGAAAATCGTATCGACGATGGTCATCGGATAGGTCATCCACCAGCGCATCGGCGCGGGTTTCACGGCGCTCACCACCTTGCCGGGCGGCAGGATGATCGTCAATGCGCGGAAGCAGCCGTCATTGACCGGCAACTCAAGCGGTGCGGTCAAGCACTTGAACGCCACCTGGGCGCAAGAGCGACCCGCCGTGATGCCGGAATTGTAGAAGCCGCGTACCTGATCGCTGACGCCTGACAGGTCCACCGTCATCTGATCGCCTGCGACGGTGACCTCCACGCCGTCGTCATCGAGAAACGATTCCGCCTCGTAGACGCCATCCGGAATATTGCGAACGCTAACGCGCGCGGCGGCCTCACTTTGGTCCAGGATGGCGCGGATGCTCGTCATCACTTCATCGCGGCCATACTTGGCGACCATCTCCTGCATGCGCCGTTCGCCCGTTTTGACGGCGGCAATCTGCGCGCGTAAATCGCCCATCGCGCGTTCGGGCACACGCACATTCATGCGGATGACGGCGTTGATGTCCTCGTTCAACACGCCGGCCCGATAGAACTTCACGATTGGGATCTGCAGCCCCTCGGCGTAGATGTCGGCGGTCATGCCACCAAGCGTGCCGCCGACATCCTGCCAATGCGCCATGCAGGATGAAAACGCCACCAGCTCACCCGCACAGAAAATCGGTACTGAGAAGGTCAGATGGTTGAGATGGCTGCCGGTGAGATACGCGTCATTGGTCAGCAACACGTCGCTTTCTTGCAGACCCTGCGTGCCGCCAAAATGCTCAAGCTTCGCCTTGACGGTATCGCTCATGCCGCGAATGAACATCGGCAAGCCAAGCCCGATCGACAGCGTATTGCCGTCTGCATCCAAGAGGCCAACCGTGAAGTCGAGCGCCTCATAGATGATCATGTTGTAGGCGGTGCGCATCAGGTTGGTCTTCATTTCCTCAGTAATGGCAACCAGACCATTGCGGATGATCTCAGTAATGACCGGATCAGCGGCGCTAGTTGGCATGGCGACTTCGATAGGCAAGAGAGGCTCCGATTGGAATTATGTCCAGCGCGTCGATTGGAAGGACGCGATAAATGAGGCTACCGCAGCGGCGTCCAGACGATCGATGCCTGCGGCGCCATGACGACCGGCCCCACCGAATGGGACACACACGGCATGCGCGCTGACGCGTGCGCCGGCGCTGCCCCGCACGCTGACCGCATAGGAGCCGTCGCGATTGGGCGCGAGCACCGCATGCGCACGCTTCGGATCGCTGCTTGCCAAGTGGTGCGCCATGGTTCCGAGCACACGTCTGCTCCAGGGCGCGTCAGGTAGTTGATAAAGGGTGGATGTGGCATCAGCGACTGTCGGTGTCACGCCAAGGGCCGCAGCGAGATCGGTGGCGCGCAGCGCGATCAGTTCCCGCGCGATGGGCTCGGCTGCCGCAAACGCGAACGGGCTGTCGAAGTTCGCCATGCGCCGATAGAGATCGGCCGGATGAATGTGAAGGTCCGCAACCGTTTCGCCGTAAGCGTTGTAGTTGATCGCTTCGCCAAGCGTGCGAAGCGTCGCTCGCTCGACGAGGCTGAGTGTTTGCGTATCGCTCAGACGTTCGGCAATGGCAAGGAGATTGTCGCCATAGGCAGCGGTGATCGCCCAGGGGCGGTAGCGCCCGTTCAACATGCGATCGACGATGACACTGGTGCAAACCTCAGCAGCGGTATCGATGTGCGCTTCGAGATTCGCATGGGTCGGAATGCTGCCGGGAAAATGATGATCGAAATAACGAACGCGAACACCGGCGGCAAGCATGGCATCGAGAGCGAACCGGTTGCGCGCGAGTGAGATATCGAGGACGGTCACAACCGTATTCGGCGCTGCCTGTACGCGTGACAGCAATTCGATGTCACGCTTGGTACCGGTGATGAGTTCGGCATCGCAAGGTGCGGCTAAACGAAGCTGGCGGAGCGCGCAGAGGCCATCGGCATCGCCATTGAACACATCGATAAAGCGGAGTTGCACGGACACGTTCAATCGGCGCGCGCGTTGACGCGTTTGACGACGCGACCCAACCGATCGAGGTCATTAGCAAGCTGACGGGCTAATTCTTCCCTTGTGCTCCAGGCCGGTTCGGCGGCCAGCGCGGCGACGCGCGTTTTCATCGCGTCGGTTTGCAGGATCTTGACCACCAATGCATTGAGCTTTTGGGTGATGGCCAGATCAGTGCCCGCGGGAGCGAACAGACCGTGCCATCCCGAGGCGGCTTCCATCCCAGTCACGCCGACTTCAGCGAGCGTAGGCAGATGGGGCAAGGCTGGCAGCCGATTGGGTCCGACCACCGCGAACGCCCGCAATTTTCCGGCTTTGATATGCGCGACCGCCGTGGCCGAGTCGAACATGAAGTCGATTTGTCCGGCCAGGAGATCGGTCAAGGCCGGGCCAATCCCTTTATAGGGGACATGTTGGGTCGCGACGCCCGCGGCGCTATTGAACAGTTCGGTAGCGATATGAATCAGACTGCCATTGCCTGCTGACCCATAGTTCAGTTGATTGGGTTTGGACTTGGCAATCGCGACGAATTCCGCATAGGTATTGGCGCCCACCTTCGGATGCGCAACCAGAATGAAATTGGTGCGAGCAGTGAGCGCGATGGGCGTAAAGCCCTTGATCGGATCGAATGGCACCGAGGCATACACATGCGGATTGAGATTGAGTGTGCTGCCACCTGTCAGGAGCAAGGTGTGACCGTCGGGTAGCGCGCGAGCGACTGCCTCGGCGGCTAGATTGCCATTGGCGCCAGGGCGGTTTTCGACGACGAAAGACTGTCCGAGTTCGCGGGTCAGTTCTTCCGCTATTGCGCGTGCGATGGTATCGATCGAACCACCGGCTGATACCGTGACAATGATTTTGACTGGGCGGCTCGACTGCGCCGATACATTCCCCGCGACAAGCACGGCAAAGCATGTTGATGCGTGTAAGGCGATTGCCAGAAGGCAATCTACTAATCTGTCCATAGCGTCATTCCAATCCTTGTTCGGGCTATCATGCGGCCAATATCGATCACTGTACAAGGGGAATGTGATGGCCGCCAATGGCAAGGTTGCAATCGTAACGGGTGCGAGCGCCGGGATCGGCAAGCGATCGGCCATCGTGCTGCTGCAAAATGGCTGGTCGGTGGTGCTGGCCGGGCGGCGCGCTGAGCAACTCGAACAGGCCATCAAGGAGGCCGGTGCCTCCGGTGCTAATGCGCTGGCGGTCATCACGGATGTCGGCGATCCGCGTTCGGTGCAGACGCTCTTTGCCAAGACCAAAGAAAAGTTCGGTCGGCTCGATCTTCTGTTCAACAATGCAGGCATTGGTGCGCCCGGCATTCCTCTGGAAGATCTCACCTTTGAGCAGTGGAAAGCGGTCGTCGATACCAATTTGACGGGCGCCTTTCTTTGCACGCAGCAGGCGTTCAAGGTCATGAAAGATCAAAATCCACGCGGTGGTCGCATCATCAATAACGGTTCGATCTCGGCGCACGCACCACGCCCCAATTCCTCGCCTTACACATCGACGAAGCATGCGATAACCGGTCTCACCAAATCAACATCGCTGGATGGCCGTAAATACGACATCGCCTGCGGTCAAATCGATATCGGCAACGCAGCCACCGACATGGCTTCGCGCATGGCCAAGGGTGTGCCGCAAGCCAATGGCACCATCGCTGCTGAGCCGCTCATGGCCGTTGAAGATGTCGCGAGCACCGTGTTGCATATGGCCAGTTTGTCACTCGATTCCAATGTTCAGTTCGTCACCGTCATGGCGACCAAGATGCCGTTCATTGGGCGTGGATAATCATTGACCGCGGGCATGGCAAGGCGGCTCCGTTGCCAGATGCGATGACAGTCGGTTGTCGGCTGCATGATCAATAGCGAATTCGACGGGCGCGATGGGCGTCGCCGCGCGGTCGTGATTTGGCTGCTGCTCTGTTGTGCGCTCGTGGCAACGATCGTTGTTGTGGGAGGGGCGACGCGACTGACCCGCTCGGGTCTGTCGATCGTCGAATGGCAGCCCTTGATCGGCGCGATTCCGCCACTCAGTGAAGCGGATTGGCAGGTGCTCCTCGATAAGTACCGCGCGACGCCCGAGTACAAACTCGTCAACAAAGGCATGAGCCTCGATGCCTTCAAGAGCATTTTCTGGTGGGAGTACGGACATCGCTTGCTGGCGCGGCTGATCGGTGCGTTTTTCCTGATCCCGCTCATCTGGTTCTGGGTGCGCGGCCGCCTTGACTGGGGCCTGGGTCTGCGCTTGTTGGGCGTGTTTGTGCTGGGCGGCCTGCAAGGCGTGCTCGGCTGGTACATGGTGAAAAGTGGCCTGGTCGACGATCCGAAAGTGAGCCATTTGCGGCTCGCTGCCCATCTCGGGCTTGCCCTCCTCATATTCTGGGCGATGCTTTGGATTGCCTTGGGATTGCTGTTTCCGTCCCAACAGCACTGGACGAATCGATTGCGCCTCACTCGCGGCGTCGCACTCGCGCTCCCGCTGCTGGTTTTCATCATGGCGTTATCAGGCGCGTTGGTCGCTGGCATTCGTGCGGGCTATGCATACAACACGTTTCCGCTGATGAATGGCCACTGGATACCGCCCGAACTCTTCTCGATCGAACCCTGGTGGCGCAATTTTTTCTACAATATGGCGACCGTACAGTTTGATCATCGCCTGCTCGCCTATTTGCTCGTGCTGGTGACAGGATGGCTGTGGTGGCGGGTCTTTGCGAACAACACGTCGCGACGGGCACGCTACAGCGCGACGGGCCTCGCGCTCGCGCTGGTCTTGCAGTTCGGGCTTGGTATTGCGACCTTGCTGAATCAAGTGCCGGTGTTGCTTGGCGTGCTCCACCAGGGCGGTGCGGTGATCGTCTTCACCGGTGCAATTCTCACCGCGCATGCGCTGCGCAGAGGTTGATTAATTCCCCTCGAACACCGGCCGCTGCTTCGCGACAAAGGCGCGATAGGCGCGATCGTAGTCTTTCGTTTGCATGCAGATCGCCTGTGCCTGCGCTTCGGCTTCGATTGCGTCATCGATGCCCATGCTCCATTCCTGATGGATGCAGCGTTTGGTCATCGCATGCGCGAAGGTCGGACCCTCGGCGAGCGTTTTGGCGAGGGCCTGCGTCTCGGCCAGCAACTGATCCGGTGCGCAGAGCTTATTGAAAAATCCCCAGCGTTCCGCTTCATCGCCGGTCATATTGCGGCCGGTGTAAAGCAGTTCGGCGGCCCGGCCCGCGCCGATGATTCTAGGCAGCATATTGCAAGCGCCCATGTCGGCGCCGGCCAGTCCCACGCGCACGAACAGGAACGCCACTTTCGCCGCTGCGGTGCCATAGCGCATATCGGAAGCCATCGCGAGAATTGCTCCGGCACCAGCACACACGCCATCGATGGCGGCGATGATCGGTTGCGGGCAAGCGCGCATCGCTTTGACCACATCGCCCGTCATGCGGGTGAATTGCAAGAGGCCGTCGGTGTCGCCGGCTTGCTGCATCTCGACCAACGGTCCGATGATTTCATGGACATCGCCACCCGAGCAGAAATTGCCGCCCGCACCAGTGATGACGACGGTTTTCACTTGCTCTGCGAATTTGAGGTCGTGGAAGGTATCGCGCAGCTCCGCATACGATTCCATGGTGAGCGGATTCTTGCGATCAGGCCGATTGAGCGTGATCGTGGCGACCTTGCCGTTGAGCGCCCAGGAGAAATGGCGGGCTTTGAACTGGGTGAAGTCGACGCGGGGTGGATGAAAGCGGGTAGCGGTGGTCATGGGAGGTCCCTTGATGGCGATCGCGTATTCTAGATGAGCCGTCCTGCTTGTCGTCGTCGTGATTGCCAGCAGGCGTACCCAAGGCTTCGGCGATTCTGGTACAACATAGCCATTCGGTATCAGGAGACGTTCATGGCAATTTCCGAGCGAGCGGCGGCGGGACAACAAGAAGAGTTCGTAGTGGGGGGCGTGCGGCTGCCGCGTCCTTTTCGTATTCGGCGTCTTGGGCATTTCGGCATCAATGTGATGGACCCGGCGGTGACGCGCGATTTCTACTGCAACAAACTCGGCTTCCGTATTTCCGATCCGCTGGATTTCGCGGGCCGCGTGCCACCGGAACAGGCGAAGTCGCTTGGCACCAGCGTCGGTTATTTCGCGCGCCATGGCACCGATCATCATTCGTTCGTATTCTTTCCGCGCCGCTACTATGAGGCGATGATCGGCGTGAAGGGCGATAACGAAAATACGCTCAATCAGATCACTTGGCAGGTCGGCAGCCTGCGTGAAGTATCGGACGGTCACGACTGGTTCAAGCGTCAGGGCAAACCGATCCGGCGCGCGGGCCGCGATCTGCCTGGCTCCAACTGGCATTTCTATCCGCCCGATCCAGACGGCCATACCAATGAGTTGTATTACGGCATCGAGCAGGTGGGCTGGGACGGGCTATCCAAGCCGCAGTCGATGTACAAGGTGAAGTACATGCAGCCGCCCGCCTTGCCGCACAAGTCCGAATATGCGGAAGTGCAGGGCGCAGTGGCGGAAGGCATCGATGTGCGCACTGGCTGGCGCGCTGAAGAGGCCGAAGAGCAATACGACGTCGGTGGTGTGCTGTTGGCGCGTCCGTTCAAGGTGACCCGCATCGGACCGGTGCGCCTGTTCGTGAAAGACATGGAGCGCGTGACATCGTTCTATCGCGACGATCTGGGCCTTACCATGACCGAAGAGGTCGTCTACAAGGGGCATCGCGCGGTGTTTCTACGTGCTAACACCGAACATCATTCGATCGCGCTGTATCCAATGGCGCTGCGTGCCGAGCTTGGTTTGAACCCTGGCACGACGCTCTTCTCGTTCGGGATGCAGGTCGCCGACTATGCGCAATTACGCGCCGCGATCGATCATCTGCGCGAGCAAGGCGTGACGATCAAGCATTTGCCGCCGGAACTCTTTCCCGGCATCGACTACTCGGCGTTTGCGATCGATCCGGACGGCCATGCCATCCAGTTGTACTACTACATGGAGCAAATCGGTTGGGACGGTCGTCCGCGCCCCGCCAGCGCGCGTCCGAAGATCGATAACGCGAATTGGCCGGCGAGCGTGCCGGCTGCGAGCGATACCTATCAAGGTGAGGTCTATCTCGGACCCTTGGGCTAGCCGTTTATTGAAATTCGCGCGAATTTGACCTAGACCGTCATTCCCGCGCAGGCGGGAATCCAGTTGTTAGTCGATTTCGCTCGCAGTCAGAGTTCTGGACTCCCGCCTGCGCGGGAGTGACGGGCTTTTCTTCCATTGTGTTAGGCCCGGGCGGGCGGCTGTGGAGATCCGAATGCATCCGCATGTATTGATTGCCGGTGGCGGTATCGGCGGGCTTGCTGCCGCACTCGCGTTGCTCCGCGTGGGTATCGACGTCGATGTCTATGAGCAGGCGCGCGAACTGCGCGAGGTGGGCGCTGGCGTGCAGATCAGCGCCAATGGCAATCGCACCCTGTATGCGCTTGGCTTGCAACAGGCGATGGAAGCGCTCGCGGTCGAAACACAAGGCAAGGAAATCCGGCTTTGGAATACCGGCCAGACCTGGAAGCTCTTCGATCTGGGGCCGGTGTCGGTCGAACGATACGGCTATCCCTACTGCACGGTGTGGCGTCCTGATCTGTTAGCGGTCTTGGCCGATGCAGTACGACGTCTCAAGCCAAACGCAATTCATCTTAGCGCGAAATGCGAGGGTTTCACGCAGGTGCATGACCGCGTCACGCTTCGACTGGCAGACGGTGGCTCGCCTGCAGGCGACCTGTTGATTGGTGCAGATGGTGTGCACTCGGCGATTCGCTCGCAACTATTCGGCGTTGGCAAGGCAAGCTTTACCGGATTTGCCGCCTGGCGCGGGGTCATTCCAATGGAGCGATTGCCCGCACATCTACGCCGGCCGATTGGCACCAATTGGGTCGGGCCGGGATCGCATGTTGTGCACTATCCATTGCGAAGCGGCACCCTGATGAACTTCGTCGGCTTTGTGGAGCGTCCCGATTGGCAGGTTGAATCATGGATGATGCGAGGTGATCCTGCCGATCTGTTGCGCGACTATGCCGGTTGGCATGAGGATGTCTTGACGATGATTCGGGCGATCGACGAACCCTATCAATGGGCGCTGGCATCCCGCCCGCCGCTTGAGCGTTGGAGCGTTGGGAGCGTGACCTTACTTGGAGATGCGTGTCATCCGACGTTGCCAATGCTCGCACAAGGCGCGGTGATGGCCCTTGAAGATGGATTCATCCTCGCGCGTTGTCTGAGTGCATCGGCAGCCGTCGACGTCGCATTGCAGCGCTACGAACAAGCACGCATCGATCGCACGACGCGGATCGTGATCGGATCGGCCGAAAACGGTGAGCGCTTTCACAACAAAAAACTCGGCGATGCTGCCGAGGCTGCGCGATTCGTCGAGACCGAATGGGCCAAGCAAAGGGTCGACGACCGCTATGATTGGTTGTTCCGCTACGATGTCACCGCGGTACCGATTTAGGCCCAGAGTGCACCCTTCACCTTTCACCTTTCACACGAGCGAAGTATGAGCGAGCAAAAGCGGGGCTATGCCGATCTCCACCAGCATCTCGCCTCACTCAAGGAGCGCGGCCTGCTGCTCACCATCGATCGTCCGATCGATAAAGATTCGGAATTGCATCCGCTCGTGCGCTGGCAATTTGTCGGCGGCATGGAGGAAGCCGATCGTAAGGCGTTTCTGTTCACCAACATCGTCGATGGCCGGGGCCGCAAGTACGATATACCGGTGGTGGTTGGCGCGATCGCGGCGAATCGCGCGATCTACAGCGTCGGTATGGGCGCACCGGTCGAGAAAATACAGGCGAAGTGGGATCACGCCATTGCCAATCCGATTGCTCCGCGCTTGATCGAGCGCGCACCTTGTCATGAGGTGGTGCATGAGGGCGCCGCTCTGCAGGGCGAGGGAAATGGTCTGGATCGATTGCCGATTCCGATTTCAACGCCGGGATTTGATAGCGCACCGACCTTGACGGCAACCAACGTCATTACCCGCGATCCCGAAACCGGCGTGCAGAACATGGGCACTTATCGCGCGGCGCTCAAGGCACCCGATCGCCTCGTTGTGCGTATGGCCACGCGCGTTGGCGGCGCGGGCGGCTATCAGCACTATCTCATGCATCAGAAGCGCGGCGACAAGGTAATGCCCTGCGCGATCGTGCTTGGGTGTCCCCCTTATGTCGCATTTATGGGGCCGCAGAAGCTGCCGATCGATGTCGATGAGTTTCATGTCGCCGGTGGCCTGGCAGGCGTGCCCATCAATGTAGTGCGCGGCCGTACTGTCGATCTGCTGGTCCCGGCGGAATCGGAGATCGTGATCGAAGGTCTCATTGACCTAGAAAAGCTCGAACCCGAAGCGCCGTTTGGCGAATCGCATGGCCATGTGGCGCTCGAAGAATTCAATATGCCGATGCGGGTGACCGCGATCACGCATCGGCGCAAACCGATCATTCCCTCGTACATCAGTCAGGTGGCGCCAAGCGAGTCGAGTGTCATCAAGCGCGTGGCCTATGAGCCGCTCTTTCTTGCGCATCTGCGCGATGCGCTTGGCATTCGTGGTGTGAAGCGCGTGGCCTTGCATGAGCCGCTGACCGGCCTCTTGCGTCTCACTATCATCACCATCGCAAAAGAGACGCCGCGGACTGAGATCTGGCGCGCATTGCACGGCGCTGCATTCTTCAAGGGCGACTGCGGAAAGCTTTGCATCGCGGTGAATGAGGATATCGATCCGGACAACGCCGATGCGCTGTTCTGGGCGATGGCCTATCGCATGAATCCGGTGGAGGACGTTCAATTGGTGCCGCATCGTGGGCTCGGTCATGGCCCCAAGCGCGAGCAGAGTCAGCAGGAAGACTCGACGATGCTGATGGATGCAACGATGAAAAGCGATTTGCCGCCGCTCGCCTTGCCCAAGCGTGAATATATGGAGCGTGCCAAAACGATCTGGGAAGAACTCGGACTACCCGCCTTGAAACCACAGCCGCCATGGTTCGGCTATTCGCTCGGCGATTGGCTGCCGCAATGGGATGATGCGGCACGCCGCGCAGCGACCGGCAATTATTTGGAGAATGGACGCATCAGCGCAGGGCAGGTACGAAGCGGCATCAAACCCGAAACGAAATTTAGGCCACCGAGCTAGTGTTGCAGTGCATCGACGCTCGGCCCCCTCATCCCTTCAAAGATTGAACACTATGGCAAAGCAAATGATCGGCGTTGTGGGACTTGGCATCATGGGTGGAGCAATGGCGGAGGCGCTGTTGGCCGCGGGCCATAAGGTGGTTGGCTTCGATGTCGCACCGGCTGCCAAGGCGCGTCTTCGTAAAGCCGGTGGGCGTGCATTAGCGTCGGCCACCGCGGTGGCGCAAAACGCCGACATCGTGATCACATCGCTTCCTTCGGTCGCCGCGCTGGATGATGCGATCACCAAAATCGCCGCCGCCAAGCGCGGGCGTCGCATTGAGCCGCTCGTTGTGATCGAAATGAGCACCTTGCCGATTGCCGATAAAGAACGCGCCGAGGCGTTGCTTGCGAAGGCCAAAGCCATCATGCTCGATTGCCCAATCAGCGGCACGGCTGCACGCCTGATGGAGCGGAGCTGGTCGATCTATGTGAGTGGACCCACGGCGGCGTGTGAGCGCGTCGATCCGGTGCTCGCGGTGTTCACTGATCTCAGACCCTATGTGGGATCGTTCGGCGATGGCACCAAGATGAAGTTCATTGCCAATCATCTGGTGGCCATTTACAACGTTGCCTATGGCGAGACGATGACCTTCGCGCGCAAGATGGGGCTCAATGCCAAGCGCGTCTACGACTTGATGGCCAATAGTCCGGTGCTTGGCACTGGTGTGTTCAAACTGCGTGGCGCGCAGATGGTGAAGCGGCAGTACACGCCTGCCACGATGAAAGTGGATATCTGGCAGAAAGATATGCAGGTGATCGGCGATATGGCGAAAGCGGTCAATTGCCCGGTGCCGCTGTTTACTGCATGCGTTCCGGTCTACACAACCGCGATGGCGATGGGCCTCGCCAAGCAAGACACCGCGTCGGCCTGCGAGGTGATCGGGGCGATGGCAGGTGTTCGTCCCAAGAAAACACGTCGATAGCGTCGGGAGATCGGCATGCTGCGCACCCATGATCGCTACGACTATTCCGCCATCCCAGAGCGCCCCGTTTATGCCTGGCCCAACGGTGCGCGCCTGGCTGTCCATTTCTGCCTTAACGTCGAGCATTTCGCATTCGGTGAAGGGCTCGGCAATGATTACGCGGCGCCGCATCCACTACCGAATCAGCGCAGTTTCGCCTGGCGTGACTATGGGAATCGCGTCGGCGCCTGGCGTATTCTTGAATTGGCCAATGACTTCAAGTTGCCAATCGCGCTGCTCATGAATACCGAGCTCTATGACTATTGCCCGTCCTTGATCGAGGCGTTTCGTAAGCGCGGCGATGAAATCGTCGGACATGGCCGCACCAATGCCGAGCGTCAGGCCGACATGTCCTTGGAAGAGGAGCGCGCCTGCATAGCGGAGGCGACCGCTGCCATGACCAAGCATGAGGGTAAGGCACCTAAGGGCTGGCTCGCGCCGTATATCTCGCAGACCGAGCGTTCGCTTGAATTGTTAAAGCAGGCGGGTTATCGCTACATGATGGACTGGCCGCTCGATGATCAGCCGGTCTGGTTTCGCACCGCGCATGGGCGGATTCTTTCGATTCCCTATGCACATGATCTCAATGATTCGTTCGAAGCGGTCTCGCGCCGAACTCCGTCGCAGCTCTATTGCGACAATTTGATCGATCAGTTCGATGAACTACTGGAGGAATCCACCCGGCGCCCGCTGGTGATGCCGGTGGTGATGCATAGTTTTATCCTCGGACAGCCCCACCGGTTACGCCAGTTTCGGCGGGTGATTCGCCATATCACCGCTCATCGGGAACGGGTCTGGCTGACTCATCCCGGACGTATTTGCGAGCATATTGAAGCGCTGCCGGCAGGTACGGTCCCCGGTTCAGCCTAGAGCGCTACAAACCTTTCACGTAAAAGGGGCTGAACGCGGAGGAATACTCCGGTAAACTGCGGCCCGCTTCGGGTTTTCCACGTTTCCTTCGCACTTCGCATCGGTTGCAATGGCCCTTATCGTTCAAAAATTCGGTGGTACATCGGTCGGCTCGCCCGAACGTATCCAACACGTCGCGCGGCGCGTGGCCCGCTGGAAGGCAATGGGGCATCAGATTATCGTGGTGCCATCGGCGATGTCGGGTGAAACCAACCGGCTTATCGGCTTGGCCAAGGCGCTACAGCCCGAACCCGATGCGCGCGAGCTCGATGTGGTCGCCGCGACCGGGGAGCAAGTGACGATTGGCCTGCTGGCGATGGCGCTGATGAATATCGGCATCAAGGCCAAGAGTTATACCGGTGCTCAGGTGCGGGTGATGACCGATAGTGCGTTCACCAAGGCGCGTATCGTCCATATCGATGACGAGCGACTCCGCAAAGACTTGGCGCAGGGCATCGTGCCGGTGGTGGCCGGGTTTCAAGGCATGGACGATAGCGGCAACATCACCACCTTGGGTCGTGGCGGGTCCGATACGTCGGCCGTCGCGTTGGCCGCCGCATTGAAGGCGGATGAATGCCAGATCTATACCGATGTGGATGGGGTGTACACGACCGATCCGCGCATCGTCGAAGGCGCCAGGCGTCTCAAGACGATTACGTTTGAAGAAATGCTGGAAATGGCGAGCCTTGGCTCGAAGGTATTGCAGATTCGCTCGGTGGAATTTGCCGGCAAGTACAAGGTTCGATTACGGGTGTTGTCGTCGTTCGAAGACGAAGGCGAGGGTACGCTGATCACGTTCGAGGAAGATGAAAGAATGGAACAAGCAGTCATCTCTGGCATCGCGTTCAACCGTGACGAAGCGAAGATCACGGTCATAGGTGTGCCCGACCGCCCGGGCATCGCCTACGCCATCTTGGGCCCAGTGGCCGACGCGAATATCGATGTCGACATGATCATTCAGAATTCCGGCGTCGACGGCCTCACCGATTTTTCATTCACGGTGCATCGGAACGAGTTCGCGAAGGCGATGGAGATTGTGAAGAAGGTCAATGCGCATATCGGCGCGAAGAGCGTGCTGGGCGACAACAAGATCTGCAAGGTCTCAATGGTGGGCGTAGGAATGCGTTCGCATGTCGGCATTGCAAGCCAAATGTTTCGAACGCTGGCCGAAGAGGGCATCAATATTCAGATGATTTCCACCTCCGAAATCAAGATTTCGGTGGTCGTCGACGAGAAGTATCTCGAACTGGCGGTGCGGGTGCTCCATAACGCGTTCGGGCTCGATAAGCCGACCAAGTAAAGGGCCCGCGCCGCGACGACAGGTTGCCCTGGCGGGGCGGGTGCTTTATGCTGCCCCCCTTGCCGACCTGCAAAGGCAAGACCGGAGAGATGGCCGAGTGGTCGAAGGCGCTCCCCTGCTAAGGGAGTATGCGGTCAAAAGCTGCATCGAGGGTTCGAATCCCTCTCTCTCCACTTCACCAGTCGTTCGTAAAACGGGTACAGCAGTTTCTCGTCGTCAAGATGCCACGGATGTTTCGACAAATGCTTGTTGGTGTTGTCGCCCACGGTGTAGCCCTTGTA
>CAMDRJ010000071.1 GCA_945906755.1 Klebsiella pneumoniae
ATCGAACCACGCGACCAGCCGCCGTTTCCGGGTGATTTCACGATCGAGCAACGGCTGTCGTCGATCATTCGCTGGAACGCGCTCGCCATGGTGGTGCGAGCGAATAGCGCCCACCCCGAGTTGGGCGGTCATATCGCGAGCTTTGCTTCGGCCGCTGACCTCTTCGAGGTGGGCTTTAATCATTTCTTCCGTGGGCATGACACGCCAGGCGGTGCCGATTGCATTTACTTTCAGCCGCATTCGGCACCCGGTGTGTATGCACGCGCCTTTCTCGAGGGGCGGCTACAAGAATCGCAACTCGATCACTACCGGCGGGAAACCCATGGCAAGGGGCTTTCTTCCTATCCGCATCCATGGCTGATGCCTGATTTCTGGCAATTCCCGACCGGCTCGATGGGCCTTGGACCGATGAACGCGATTTATCAGGCGCGCTTCATGCGCTACCTCGAGCACCGCGGCATTCAAGAGACGGAAGGTCGCAAGGTCTGGGCCTTTCCAGGTGACGGCGAAATGGACGAGCCGGAGTCACTTGCCGCGTTGTCGCTCGCCGCGCGCGAGGGACTCGACAATCTCATTTTCGTCGTCAACTGCAATCTTCAGCGTCTTGACGGACCGGTGCGCGGTAACGGTTTGATCGTGCAGGAATTGGAAGGACTCTTCGCCGGCGCCGGATGGAATGTCATCAAGTTGATGTGGGGCAGCGACTGGGATCCGTTGTTTGCGCGCGACCGCGAAGGCATCATTCTGCGTCGACTGCATGAGACGGTCGATGGTGAATTCCAAACCTACGCAGCCACCGATGGACGCTTCAACCGCGAGCATTTTTTTAGCAAGTATCCGGAATTGCAGGCGCTGGTGGCAGGGATCACCGATGACGACATCGATCGCTTGAAGCGGGGCGGCCACGACCCGGTCAAAATCTATTCGGCCTATCACGCTGCCTTGAATCACAAAGGGCAACCGACTGTCATTCTCGCGCAGACGAAGAAAGGCTACGGCATGGGTTTATGGGGTCAGGGCAAGATGACCACCCATACCCAAAAGAAAATGGATGATGAGGCGCTGCTCGCGTTTCGTGACCGGTTCGCCCTGCCGCTGTCGGATGAAGATGTGACCGGCTTGAAGTTCTATCGGCCCGCCGACAGCTCGCCTGAAATGCGCTATTTGCATGCCCGTCGCGCCCAGCTCGGCGGTTATCTGCCACATCGACCGCCCCGCACCGCAAAGCTCGCCGTGCCGGCGCTTGCCAGCTTCAGTCGCATGACCGAAGGTTCGAATGGACGTGATCAATCTACGACGATGGTGTTCGTGCAGATTCTCGCGCAGCTGCTCAAGGATCCGGCGCTTGGCAAGTACGTCGTACCGATCGTCGCCGACGAGGCGCGCACCTTCGGTATGCAATCGCTGTTTCGGCAGATCGCGATCTATTCGCCGTTTGGTCAGCTCTACGAACCCGAAGACAAGGAGGAGCTGCTTTACTACAAGGAAGCGAAGGACGGCCAGATTCTAGAAGAAGGGATCACTGAGGCAGGCGCGTTGTCATCCTGGATGGCGGCAGCCACAAGTTATAGCGCCCATGGCGTACCGATGCTGCCCTTCTATATTTTCTATTCCATATTTGGGTTTCAGCGGGTCGGCGATCTGATCTGGGCGGCGGCGGACTCGCGATCGCGCGGTTTCCTTCTCGGTGCGACCGCGGGCCGCACGACTTTGTCGGGCGAGGGTTTGCAACATGAGGACGGGACCAGTCATCTGATCGCAGCGACGATTCCGACCTGTCGCGCCTACGATCCGACCTTCGGTTACGAACTTGCCGTCATCCTCCAGGACGGTACGCGCCGCATGTTGGAAGACGAGGAGGATGTGTTCTATTACGTCACCGTGATGAACGAGAACTATGTGCATCCCACGATGCCAGAGGGCGTCACAGAGGGGATTCTTCGCGGCGCCTATCGCCTGCGCAAGTCCGCGAAAAAGGGCAAGGCGTTGGCGCGTGTGCGATTGCTCGGGTCGGGCACGATTCTTCGTGAATCGCTGGCGGCGGCGGACCTTCTTGAAAGCGAGTACGGCATCGCAGCGGATGTTTGGTCGGTGACCAGTTATACGGAGTTGCGCCGGGAAGGGATGGCCGTCGAACGCCGCAATCGCCTGCATCCTGGATCGACGCGGCAGGTCTCCTATGTTGAGCAATGCTTTGCAGGCGATGATGCCCCTATCATTGCGGCGACCGATTATCTGAGCGCGGTGTCGGATTTGATCCGTCCTTATGTCTCGGCACGATTCGTTTCGTTGGGGACGGACGGCTTTGGTCGCAGTGACACACGCGCCAATCTGCGCCGTTTCTTCGAGGTCGATCGCGCTCATATCGTCGTGGCCGCATTGAAGGCATTGTCGGATGAAGGCAAGGTTTCGGCGGCGCAAGTCGACCAAGCGATCGCAAAACTCGCGGTGCAGGCGGACGTCGCCCCACCCTGGGAGCGTTGATTCACTTCGCAATCGCGGTCAGGCGACTGGCATAATCGCCTGCTTTCGCCTCTCGATTGCAGATGTCCTTGCCAGCTAGATCGTGGTTGCCCGTTCTTGGGCTGTTCGGTGTCGCGATCAGTCTCGGATCGGGGCATGTGTTCGCGCGGCTGGCGTTTGTGAGTGGCGTCAACATCCTCACCGCGGCGGCGGCACGGGCGGTGGGCGCGAGCCTCTTGGTGCTGTTATTGCTCAAGCTGCGGAAGTTGCCGGTGCTGCCGTTACCGCGCGAATTCAAATGGACCATCGTCCTCGGGCTTTTCATCACATCGCAAACGGTACTGGTGCAGACCGCGGTCATGTTGCTGCCGGTAACCCTGGCGATTCTCGTGTTCTATTTGTTCCCGATCTTAATTGGCCTTGCGAGCAGCCTGCTCGGTGACGAACGATTCAGCGCACGCTTGGCATTTACCTTGATCGCGGCATTTGGCGGCTTGGCACTGGTGCTCGGCATTGATGTGCGCGATGTCAACCCATGGGGCGTTGCGGCGGGCGTTGGCGCTGCGGTGAGTTTCGCTGCCGCGTTGGTTCTCACGCCAAGGCTTGTTCCCGGTCTGGCCGCGCCGGTTCGAACGTTTTACACATTGATCGTCGGCGCGGTGATCTTGTCCCTGACACTTCTCGTTACCCAATCGCTGCACCTGCCGCAAACCGCGAATGGTTGGATCGGACTGACCGGCCTCACGCTTTGCTATGGCGTTGGGATCACGGGCCTTTTTCTGTTGTTATTGAAACTTGGCCCGACGCAGACCGGCGTAGTCCTCAATCTGGAACCGGTATTCGTCGCGATGATTGCGTGGTTAACTCTAGGTGAAGCGCTCGGCCCACTGCAAATCCTGGGCGGTGCGATCGTCGTCGCAACGATCATTGCGTATCAGACGATCGGTGTGAAGCGCTAGCAGTTAGGCAGCTAGCGCGTGAGCACTTCCGGATTCATGACATTGATCGGCGCACCCGTCGCGAACGCATTGATCTGATCAAACGCCGCGGTAAAGAAGCTCTCGTAGCCTGCGCGTTCGACGTAACCCAAATGCGGTGTGGCGATGACATTGTCCATCTTGAGCAGCGGATGATTGCCGCCGAGAACGGGCTCATCGTCGTACACATCGACCGCCGCACGCCCCGGTCGGCCAGCCTTCAACGCCGCCTCAAGTGAGCCGCGGACGATGAGTCCGGCGCGGCTCGTATTAACGAACAGCGCGGTCGATTTCATGCGCGCGAAATCGTCCGGCCCAATGATGCCTTGCGATTCGGACCGCAACATGAGATGCACCGACAGCACATCCGATTCGGCGAAGAACGCTGCCTTGCTCGCCGCGATCTCGAACCCTTCTTCGCGGGCGCGCGTTTGCGAACCTTCGCGGCCCCAAACGATTACCCGCATGCCAAAGGCCTTGCCAACGCGTGCGACCTGACTGCCAAGTCGACCAAATCCATAAATGCCGAGCGTTCTGCCGTGGACGCCTTCCCCGATCGTCGATTGCCAATTGCCGGCCTTGAGTGAGGCGACTTCCTTCGGAATGTGACGCAACGAGGCGAAGATGAGTCCCCAGGTGAGTTCGGCGGTGGCATGTCCCAATCCACCGCCACCGCTCACGACGATGCCTCGCCGCGTGCAGGCGGCCATATCGATATGCGGTGCGTTCTTGCCGGTCTGACTGATCAGCCTGAGGCTTGGCAATTTTGCCAGCAACGATTCACTGACCGGTGTTCGTTCACGCGTCAGGACCAGCGCTTCCGCGTTGCCAATTCGTTCTGCCAGCGCCCCGACATCTTTTACGCTGTCGTGGAAGATCCGCACCTCGTGTTTGGCGAGCTTCGCATAGCAAGCGAGGGTGGCGATAATGCTTTGATAATCGTCGAGGATGGCTACGCGCATGAGGGTGGGTTCGATTGAGGAATAACTGAACAAAGGGGCTCGCCCCCTCGTAACTCCCTGAAAGTATGAGCACGCTGATTGCGCAGGATAGCTTAATCAGCGTTTCCTTAAGTATTCAAAGTAGTCGATGAGGCGGGAATCTTACTGTCCGGTCGTTTGCCGTCCGATGGGCCCTTCAATTCCACGATGTTGTTTTCCGGATCGGCAAGATAGATCGAGATGCCGGTCCCTTCCGCGCCGAACCGCTCACGGATCTCGCCGATCGCGACACCGTGGTCACTGAGATGACGGACGATAGTCGCTTGGTCAAACGGCTCAACCCGAAAACAAAAATGGTCAAGGTTGCGTCCGTCGGCCCCGGGTGCCGCGCCGTCCTTTTTCCCCAATGTACCGTCAACCGGAACAAGGTCGAGGAGATCCGATCCTACTTTGAGATGGACAAGGCCGATGTCCGGTCGGCGCCACAGCACCTCCGCGCCGAGCACGCCTACATAGAAGTCGATCATGCGTTCGAGGTCCCGTACTCTTAGTACCAGATGGTCGAGCCCGGTAATCCGTATCGATATGGCGTCTCCTATCCGATCATGGGGCAGGCCGAGCTTATCACCCTGCCGCGAACGGTAACCGCGCTACCATTGCAGCTCGTCGTCGTCCGAGCCTCGCATGTCATCGAAATTGAACGCCGCCGCCGCGGTTCTCGCCGGATTTCATCCCGCGGTGCGCGCCTGGTTTTCCGGCGCCTTCAGTGCTCCTACGAGCGCTCAGGCTCAAGCCTGGCCCGCCATCCAAGCGGGACGCCATGTCCTGGTTGCCGCGCCGACGGGATCGGGCAAGACGCTTGCCGCATTTTTAGCGGCCATCGATGCGCTGGTACAGGAAGGCGTCGAGCATGGCTTGCCCGATGAAACGCGGATCGTCTATGTCTCGCCGCTCAAGGCATTGTCGAACGATATCCAGCGCAATCTCGAAGCACCGCTCGCCGGTATTCGCGAGGCGCTTGCGAAATCGGGCTATCCCGACGTCAATATCCGCACCTTGGTACGTACCGGCGACACTTCGCAGCGCGATCGCGTGGCGATGCGCAAGGTCGCGCCCCACATCGTTGTGACCACACCCGAGTCGCTCTACATTCTGCTTACCAGCAAATCGGGTCGGGCGACATTGTCGACGACGAGGATGGTGATCGTCGATGAAGTGCATGCCTTGGCACCCAACAAGCGCGGCATGCATCTGGCACTTTCTCTGGAACGCCTCGCGCAATTGACAGGGCGACGACTTACGCGCGTCGGGCTTTCCGCGACGCAGAATCCGGTCAGCGCGGTGGCGCACTACCGCGTTGGTGCCGATCTGATGCCCGACGGCACGCCCGACTGCACGATCGTCGATTCGGGTCATGTTCGCGAACGCGATATCGCTATCGAATTACCGCCTGCGCCGCTTGAAGCGGTGATGTCGCATGAGACCTGGAGTCATGTCTATGACCGGCTCGCCGCGCTGGCATTAGCGCATCGCACCACGCTGATCTTCGTGAACACGCGACGCTTGGCCGAGCGTGCGGCGCGGTTCCTGTCGGAGCGGATTGGCGCCGAACATGTGACGGCCCATCATGGCAGCCTCGCGCGCGAACAACGCTTTCAGGCCGAGCAGCGATTGAAGCGCGGTGAATTGCGTGCGCTCGTCGCCACCGCATCGCTTGAGCTTGGTATCGATATCGGCGATGTCGATCTCGTCTGCCAAATCGGTTCGCCCCATTCAATCTCGGCATTCCTGCAGCGGATCGGGCGCTCCGGCCACGCAGTCGATGGCACCCCAAAGGGGCGTTTGTTCCCATTGTCTCGCGATGATCTCGTCGAATGCGCCGCACTCGTGAGTAGCGTGCGACGCGGTGAGCTGGATCGGCTCAAGGTGCCGGAATTGGCGACCGATGTGCTCGCGCAGCAGCTGGTCGCCGAAGTGTCGCAGCAAGATTGGAGCGAAGCAGCGCTATTCGAACTGGTCCGCCGCGCGTTTCCTTATCGCTCGCTCGATCGTGCGGCGTTCACCGAGATCGTGCGGATGGTGTCGGAAGGGTTTCACACGCGGTTTGGCCGCCGCAGTGCGCATCTTCATCGCGATGCGGTCGGCGGCATGCTACGTGCACGGCGTGGGGCTGCACTCACCGCGGTGACCTCGGGTGGAACGATCCCCGACATGGCGGACTACACGGTACTGCTCGAGCCCCAGGCGCAGGTGATCGGGACGGTCAATGAAGATTTCGCGATTGAAAGTCTCGCGGGCGATGTGTTCCAGCTTGGCAACACCTCCTATCGCATCCTGCGGGTTGAGCGCGGCACGGTACGGGTTGACGATGCGAAAGGCGCGCCACCCGGTATCCCGTTCTGGCTGGGCGAGGCGCCCGGTCGTACCGACGTCCTTTCCGATGCGGTTGCAAACCTGAACGATCAGGTAGCGCTTGCGATACGCGAAGGCGATGTCGCCACAGCGAACTCGCGGCTTGTAGCGATGGGTCTGGATGACTCGGCGGCCGCGCAGATCGCTGAATACCTGGGTGCCGCGTTCCAAGCACTCGGTGCGCTGCCGACCAAACGAACCATCATCTTCGAGCGATTCTTTGATGAATCGGGCGGCATGCAACTGGTGATTCATTCGCCATTTGGCAGTCGCATCAATCGCGCCTGGGGCTTGGCGCTGCGCAAGCGCTTCTGCCGCACCTTCAATTTCGAATTGCAGGCAGCGGCGATTGAGGATGCCATCGTTCTGTCGCTCGCGACCAGTCATAGCTTTGAGCTTGCCGAGGTGACACGTTACCTGTCCGCGAATTCGGTACGACCACTGCTGGTGCAAGCGCTGCTCGATGCGCCGATGTTCGTGACCAGGTGGCGATGGAATGCCTCGATCGCACTGGCGTTACCGCGTTTTCGCGGCGGCAAGAAGGTGGCGCCTCAATTGCAACGCATGCAGGCGGAAGACCTGCTCGCGACGGTTTTTCCCGATCAGGTGGCGTGCGGCGAAAACATTGTCGGAGATCGCGAGATTCCGGACCATCCGCTTATCGCGCAGACGATTCACGATTGCCTGCATGAGGCAATGGATGTCGACGGCTTTGTGCAGGTCCTCGCGCAAATGGAGTCCGGCGCAATCGACGTCATCGTGCGCGATTTAACCGAGCCTTCGCCGCTGGCGTTGGAAATATTGTCGGCCCGGCCCTATGCCTTTCTCGATGATGCACCGCTCGAAGAGCGTCGGACGCAAGCCGTCATGGCGCGCCGTTGGCAGGATCCGCAAACGGCAGGCGATCTTGGTAAGTTGGATGCGGCGGCGATCGCGCGGGTTCGCGAGGAGGCCTTCCCGGAGGCCCGCGATCCGGATGAATTGCACGATGCATTGCTTGCGCTTGGGTGTTTGACGACAGCGGAGTTGTCGCGCAACCCCGAGTGGCTTGGTTACTGCGAGTCCCTCTGCATTGCTGGTCGCGCAACGATGCTTGGCATCACGCAGGAAGTAACGCTTGCGGTCGCGACTGAGCGGATACCGGAGTGGCGCGCCGTTTTTCCCGATGCGGTGATGCAACCGGTCATTACGGTGCCGCCGGAATACAACCAGCGCCTCTGGACTGCCGAGGACGCGTTGCTGGATCTGCTGCGCGATCGAATTGGCTGCATCGGACCAACATCGGTGTCTGTGATCGCGACCGCATTGGGGCTTGACGCGGCGCCAGTAGAGCAGTCGTTAGCGCGACTGGAGGCTGAAGGCACCTTGATGCGCGGCCAGTTCACTGGCACCGACCCGGAATGGTGCGACCGGCGCCTGCTCGCGCGCATTCATCGTTACACGGTGAATCGCTTACGCCAGGAAATCGAGCCGGTCGAGCCGCGTGATTTCATGCGCTTCCTATTTCGCTGGCAACGTGTCGATGCGGCCTCACGCGGTGAAGGTCCCGATGCCGTCGCCGCGGTGATCTCCCAACTGGAAGGCTTTGAAGTACCGGCTGCGGCCTGGGAAACCGAGATCTTGCCGGCACGAATTGGCACCTATGATCCGGCGTGGCTAGATGAGCTGAGTTTCGCGGGCCGCGTCGTGTGGTTGCGAATGTCAGCCCCAGGCGCCGGCGTCGAACGCGTTTCCGGCCCGGTTCGCACCACACCGATTGCGCTGGTGACGCGCCGGAATCTGTCGCGGTGGACCGGTCTGTCGCCGGCGCGCGCAGCATGCGCATTGAGTACGCGTGCCGCCGAGATCGCCGCATTTCTCGAACGACACGGCGCGTCATTTTTCGACGAAATGGTGGGCGCGATGCATTGGCTGCCCGCCCAGATCGAAGAGGGGCTCGCTGAGCTGACGGCGTACGGATTGGTCAACGCGGACGGATTCGTCGGCTTGCGTGCACTCTTGGTGCCATCTGATCGCAGGCGGGCGGCCGGCTCCTCCAACCAAAAGCGTCGCCGTCGCACGGCTTTGTTCGGCATCGAAGATGCGGGGCGTTGGGCGTTGGTGCGTAGGCATGTGGCCGCGTCTGGCGATCGAGACGATGACACGATCGAGCAGGTCGCCCGTACATTGCTTAAACGATATGGGGTCGTGTTCTGGCGTTTAATTGAGCGGGAAGCGAGCTGGTTGCCGCCGTGGCGCCTGCTTCTGCGTGAATTGCGTCGCTTGGAGGCACGTGGCGAAATTCGTGGCGGTCGCTTTGTGGCAGGGATTGCTGGTGAGCAATTTGCGTTACCCGATGCAATTGGCGCGATGCGCGAGGTGCGTCGCAGCGAACACAATGGGGAACTCGTATGCGTGAGTGGTGCCGATCCGCTCAATCTGATCGGCATCGTTCTGCCGGGCGCAAAGTTGGCGGCCCTTGCCGGCAATCGCGTGGCCTATCGTGATGGCGTGCCCCTTGCCACGCTTGCCGGTGGTAACGTGCGAGTCACCCAGCCGCTGGAACCGCGGCTTGATTGGGAAGTTCGCAATCTCTTGATTCGTCGCAACATGCCGCCTGTGCTTGCCGCTCTTGAGCGATGACAGGGACCTCGATAATTCTGTGGGACCGCTATGAATGAGATGAAATGGGTCGATCTGCGCAGCGATACCGTCACGCAGCCCTCCGCCGGCATGCGTGCGGCGATGATGTCCGCGCCGCTTGGCGATGATGTCTTCGGCGATGATCCGACCGTCAATCGATTGCAAGGGGTGACCGCCGAATTGCTCGGGTACGAAGCGGCTTTGTTGTTGCCGACCGGGACGCAATCCAATCTCGCTGCGCTCATGAGCCATTGCGGTCGCGGCGACGAATACCTCGTCGGCCAAGAGGCCCACACCTATCGGTATGAAGGGGGCGGTGGCGCGGTGCTTGGCAGTATTCAGCCGCAACCAATCACCAATCAACCGGACGGCTCGATCGCGCTTGCCGATATCGAGGCGGCCATCAAGCCCGACGATGCGCACTTCGCGCGCACACGCTTGCTCGCACTGGAAAACACGATTGGCGGTCGCGTGGTGAGCCGTGCTTATCTTGATACGGCGGTCGATCTTGCCAAGCGACGCGGTCTTGCAACGCATCTGGATGGCGCGCGGCTCTTTAACGCAGCGACGAAACTTGGTATTGCGCCAAGAGAAGTTTGTCGTGGATTCGATTCGGTCTCGGTGTGTTTGTCCAAAGGATTGGGCACCCCGGCGGGAACCATGCTCGCAGGTTCGCAGGCGTTCATCAAAACGGCCCATCGCATGCGCAAAATGCTGGGTGGGGCGATGCGTCAGGCGGGGGTCATCGCGGCGGCGGGCCTCTATGCGATCGAGCACAACATCACACGCATTGTTGACGATCATGCCAACGCCGAGCGGCTGGCCCGCGGTCTTTCCGGCATTGCGGGGCTCAACGTCGAAGGCGCGCAGACCAACATGGTGTTCGTGCGCGTGGCGGCCGATCAGGTTGTGGCACTTAACACGCATATGCAGCAAGCAGGCGTTCGAATTCTCGCCGCGCCGCGCATTCGACTGGTGACACAGTTGGATGTCGACGCCAATGGCATCGATCGGGCGATTAGCGCCTTCAAATCGTTCTTCGTAAAGTAGCCGCATGTATTGGATTGCAATGGCGCGTGCTAATGGCTGAGTCCGCAGGCCCGCCCACGAATCCATCGGGACGAACCGGCGTCAGCGCTGTAACCGGCCCTTTGTCGCTTACCGTGCTGTTGCAGTCGATGACAGCATTCGGCTTGCATTCCGCATCGGTCTACGCGCCGATTGCCGCACCGGCATTGGGTTTGCCGCCTGAGCGCGTCAGCGTTTTTGTCATGTTCGCCTATGGTGCGGCAAGTCTGGTTGGCCTTGGTTGTAGTGGGCTCATCGCGCGTTTTGGGCCCTTGCGAACGGTGCAGATTGCACTGCTTGCCCCCGCATTGGGACTGCTCTGCGCGGCGGTCGGTTGGTGGCCCTTGCTGTTTGTTGCCGCGGTGTTGATTGGATCGGGCAACGGCTTTACCGGTCCGGTGAGCTCGCATATCCTGGTTGAACGAACGCCGCGCGCGGTTCTATCGCTCGTGTTGTCGATCAAGCAGACTGGTGTCCCGATCGGCGGTGGCATTGCCGGTGCGTTGATTCCACTCATGGCCCTCACGATCGGCTGGCGCGAATCGCTGGTGGTTGCAGCAGCGGTGTATGTTGTCTGTCTCATCGCATTGCAGCCGTTACGCAACCAATACGACCAAAAGCGTGATCGCTCAATACGGATCGGTGTTGCCGATACGGTTCGCCAGATGAAGAGCGCGCTTAAGCTCACCTGGGAACATCCTCGCTTGCGCGTCTTGTCGCTCGCGTGTTTTGCCTACGTCGCGGTGCAGTGGGTGGTGCTCACCTTTATGGTGTCGCTCTTACATACGCGACTTGGCTATTCGCTGGTGACAGCGGGACTGGTTTTTTCCGCGGCGCAGCTCACCGGCATTCCCGGTCGATTGCTCTGGGGCGTGCTGGGTGACCGGGTACGCAGTCCGATGGCGCTCCTTGGCTGGCTAGGCCTCGTGATGGCCATACTTGCCGCGGTGATCGGTAGTTGGAACACATCATGGTCGCTGGAATGGATCATCGTCGTGAGTATCCTGTTCGGCATCACCGGCGTCAGTTGGAACGGCTTGTTTTTTGCCGAGGTGGCGCGCAATGTTCGCTTCGAAGACGTCAGCCGGGCGACCGGCGGCGGACAATTCATCGGCTTTCTTGGCGGAATGCTGGGGCCGGTGGTATTCGATGCGATCGCGACCGTATCATCGAGTTATCAAGTTGCCTATACGGCGATCGCGGTTCTACCCTTCGTGGCCGGCATCACCTTGCTCATGCGAGCACGTCGTGTCCGATCATCGCAACCGAAAGATTCGTCATGACCTCTGCTCTCCCGACGATACAAGAGTTCGCCGATGCGGCAGATATTGTTTATGCCGTGATGCCCGCAACGCCGCAATATGCGTGGCCTTTGCTATGTGAGCGAATCGGTGCGGAAGTCTGGATCAAGCATGAGAACCACACGCCGACCGGCGCGTTCAAGATTCGTGGTGGGCTCACTTATTTTGCGAAGATTCGCGAGCTCGATCGCAATTGCAAAGGCGTGATTACCGCGACGCGCGGCAACCACGGGCAGTCGGTCGGCATTGCAGCGCGCCGCCACGGCTTGCATGCGACGATCGTCGTACCGCGTGGCAACAGCGCCGAGAAAAACGCCGCGATGCGCGCCTTGGGCGTGGAACTGATCGAGCATGGCGATGACTTTCAAGCAGCTCGCGAGTTGTCCATGGAACTTGCTGCGCAACGATCGTTGCACGCCATTCCGAGTTTTCATCGCCATTTGATGACCGGTGTGGGCACCTATAGCGTTGAATTCCTGCGTGCGGTGCCAAAGCTCGAGGTGGTCTATGTGCCGATTGGCTTGGGATCTGGCATTTGCGGCATGATCGCCGCGCGCGCTGCGTTGAGTCATCCGGTCGAAATCGTGGGCGTGGTGGCCGATGCAGCGCCCGCTTATGCGCTGTCGTTTGCCGCTAAGCGCCCGGTGGAGCATGCTGTCACGACGCAGATTGCCGATGGGTTGGCTTGTCGAGCCACCGATGACGATGCGCTCGCATTGATCCTGCGCCATGTCAGTCGCATCGTGCGCGTCACCGACGCCGAAATAGTGAGTGCGATGCGCGTGCTCTATACCGATACGCATAATCTGGCCGAGGGTGCCGGTGCCGCCGGATTCGCGGCGATCATGCAGGAGCGTAACCTTCTACGCGGCAAATGCGTTGGCACGGTGATGACCGGCGGCAACGTGGATCTGGCGTTGTTCGCAAGAACCGTCGCCGCTTCGTAACCCAATCGGGTCTCGGCGTCCTGCTATGTTGTAATAGCGAGTCTGATCTTCCTTCGCCTCCTCATCTCATGAATTTCCAGCAGCTGCGTGCCTTGCGTGAAGCGGTACGAAACAATTTCAATCTCACGATCGCGGCGGAGGCCTTGTTCACGTCGCAGCCCGGCGTATCGAAGCAGATCAAGGAACTGGAAGACGAGCTTGGCGTGATCATCTTCCAGCGCCATGGCAAGCGACTCGTCGGTCTGACCGAACCTGGCAAAGCGGTGCTCGCGATTGCCAATCGCGTGCTGGCCGATGCGGAGAATTTGCGTAACGTCGGCCGGGAGTTTTCCGCCGCCGATGCCGGCACCTTGACGCTCGCGACTACCCACACGCAGGCTCGCTACGCATTGCCGCGCGTAGTCTCAGAATTCAAGAGGCGTTTCCGGAAGGTGCGCCTTGTCATGCATCAAGGCAATCCGCCGCAACTTGCCGAAATGGTGTTGGCAGGCGATGCGGACGTCGCGATCGCTACCGAAGCCTTGGATCATTATCCGGGTCTCCTGGCGCTGCCTGCTTACACCTGGAGTCACTGTGTGGTGATTCCACCTGGCCATCCACTCGAAGGGACCGAACGGCCTACGCTGGAGGCGCTCGCCAAATATCCGATCATCACTTACAACCCGGCTTTTTCCGGGCGCACGCATATCGACGAAGCGTTCACGGCGCATGGGCTGGTGGCCGATATCGTGCTCACCGCCATCGATGCGGACGTGATCAAAACCTACGTCGAGCTTGGGCTTGGCATCGGCATCATTGCCTCGGTTGCATTCGATGTGGAGCGCGATCGCAATCTACGCCAGCTGGGTGCGAGTCATCTGTTTCGCGAGAACACGACGCGTGTCGCGGTACGACGCGGCCGCAATTTGCGCGGCTTCGCGTTCGAGTTTGTTGAGTTGTTTGCGCCGCATCTCAGCCGTGCCATGATCGAGAAAGCATTGCAAGGCGAGCTGTGAGCGATTCGCGGCGAGATCGATTAGGGAAACGCGGATTAAGCTATCTCGCGTAATCAGCGTAACCAAATCTTTCGGGGAGTTACGAGGGGGCGAGCCCCCTTGTTCAATTATTAATTAGCGATGCGCTACGCCATTCACAAGAGCATTCTGCGCGACATCATTCGGCTTGGCTGGCCGGTGTTGGTGGCGCAGATCGCCATGATGTTGTATGCCGTGCTCGATACTGTCATGGCGGGCCGCTATGGCCAGCGCGACCTCGCCGCGGTTGGCATCGGCGCCAGCATCTACATCACGGTGTTCATTGCGTTGATGGGTGTCTTGATCGCGATCGGTCCAATCGTTTCGCATTTGTTTGGTGCCAAGCGTTACGCCGAAATCGGTGAAGAAGTACGCCAGACATTTTGGCTTGGGGTGCTGCTCGCTGCGATACCGATTGTGGTGCTCAACAATCCGGAACCGTTCTTCAAGATCACTCAAGCCGAACCCGCGGTTGAAGAATTAGCGCGCGAGTATCTGGCGATCGTCGCATGGAGCGTTCCCGCAAGCCTCTTGTTTCGGGTGTTTCATGGCTTTGCCACTGCTATCTCGCGGCCGCGCATCGTCATGATTCTTAATCTGCTCGGACTCGCCATCAAGATTCCGCTGAATTGGATCTTCATGTACGGCATGCTTGGCGCGCCGGAAATGGGGGGTGTCGGCTGCGCGCTCGCCACCACGATCGCGTCGTGGATCACGTGCATCTTGGCCTGGGGCATCTGTTACGCGAGTGCCGACTATCGCCCCTACGGCATCTTCGCGCGCTGGTCGTGGCCGAGTTGGTTGCGCATTCGGCATGTGCTTGGCATCGGCATTCCAATCGGCTTCACGTTTCTGGTCGATGTCACCGCGTTCACGTTCATGACGCTCTTCATCGCGCGGCTCGGCACGCAAGCGTCCGCCGCTCATCAGATCGCCGCCAATTTCGCCGCGTTGACGTTCATGCTGCCGCTTGCACTTGGCAGTGCAGTGGGCGTGCTGGTGGGGCAAGCACTCGGTGCGGGCGATCCCAGGCGCGCGCGCGTCGCAGGCCTACTTGGCTTGGTGGTCGCAATGCTCTTGGCAGGCGTCGTGTCGCTCACCATGTTTCTTGCGCGCGAGGGTATCGCCGGACTCTATTCGATTGACCCCGGCGTCAGCGCGTTGGCAGCGCAACTGCTCGTCTTCGTCGCGCTTTACCATTTAGTCGATGCCGTGCAGACCGTGGCAATCAATGTATTGCGCGGCTACAAGCGGACGGTTGTCCCGATGATTGCCTATACCGTTGCGCTATGGGCCGTCGGCCTTGGCGGCGGATATTGGCTTGGGCTTACCACGTTGGGGCGCGAAGACTGGGCGCATATCGGATTGGCCGAACCGCTCGGCGCCGCAGGATTTTGGATCGCCGCGATTGCAAGCCTTGCTTTGGCAAGCGTGCTGGTCGTTCTGTATTTTCTGGCGGTGAGTCGCGCGGGACGACGCGTGATTAGTACGCCATCGGCCTGACGACTACCGCGGTCGACTGCGCGTGGTGATTGCGCGGCGCGGCGGCGCGGGCTTGGCTGACCGAGCGCGTTTCTTGGGCGCGGCAGTGGCGTTTCGCTGAGCACGCTTTTTCGGCGTCCTCGTAACGAAGGGCGCAAAGGCAAGTTCACCGGGTGGTGCAAGGCGTTTGCCGCGCGCACGCAAAGCAGCAGCGTATGCACTGCGCGCCCATGGCAGCGCAGCCGCAGGAGATTCGAGGGAGTCAGCCGGCGCTCGGTGGAATCCAAGAGTCGCAGTCTTGCCGCTACGCGAATAGGAGAATTGCTCGCTACCGACCGCCTCGAACGCGCCCCGGCTCAGCTCATCGGTTTTGAACCAGAGCGCTTCATCGTGGACGATGGCGAACATCAGATCGTCGAGAAAGATTCCATGGCCGCCAAACATGCGGCGCGCGCCTACCGTGCTGAAGGGGCCCAGTAGTTCGATCGCATACTCAACGAAATCACGGCCTGAGGACATGATCTCCAGCAGAATTGAACGCAAGTAAGTGGTAGCTCCGCGCTAGCATACCTGGACTGCCGAAGATTCACAACCTTGATTTGTTTCCGGCGCTGCTCCGTCGGCCCCCGAAACCTTGGCAGGCAACCCACGCGCGCTCCGATCTTACCGACCGGCTTTTTTCAGGAGTGAGTCGATCTGCAGTCCGAGCCGGCTGGCTTCCACGACCGCTTGGGTACGTGTGCTCACGTTGAGCGAGCGCAGGATCGCGGCGACGTGGATTTTCACGGTGCCTTCGGCAAGGTCAAGCTCCCGGCAAATCAGCTTGTTTGGTTTGCCCTGTAGCAACAGTGCAAGAACCTGGCATTGACGGTCGGTGATGCCAAGCTCGCGCGGCGTTACGTATTTTGCTTGTGATTGATTTGTCGTTCGCCGGGTGATCGGAGAATCAGGCCTGAGCGCGAACGGCGGCAGATAAACGCCGCCCGAAAGCACCAGCTGTAGCGCGGACAACATGACTTTGCTGGACGAAGTTTTCGGGATGTAGCCCATCGCGCCAGAATCGATGGCCCGCATGACGTCTTCGCGGCGGTCCGACCCGGAGAGGACGACGACCGGAATGCTTGGATATTGATCGCGAAATTCAGTCAGTAAATCGAAACCGGATATCTCGGGTAGGCCAAGATCGAGCAGCAACAAGTCAGCGTCGCATTGCAAGGCGAGCAGCTTGCGCGCATCGGCGGCCGTCTTCGCTTCATGGAGCTCCAAGGTCTGATCCAAGGGCGCAAGCGTGTGCCGCAGCGCTTCAATGATCAACGGATGATCGTCGACGACGAGGACTTTCAACGCGGCGGTTCCATCACCGAGCAGTCCATTGGATGGTCAGTCTGGATCACTGACCGGCGCTCACTGAATCCATCAGCAGCGCGCCGGTCAGCCGGTCCTAGTACCGATAATGATCCGACTTATAGGGGCCAGCCTTGTTGAGACCGAGATAGGTTGCCTGCTCGGTGGTCAACTCGGTCAGCGTTGCGGCGAGCTTTGAGAGCTGCAGTCGAGCGACCTTTTCATCAAGGTGCTTCGGCAAGGTGTAGACGCCGATTGGATACTTGGACGTGTTGCAGAACAACTCGATCTGCGCGAGCGTTTGATTCGCGAACGACGAGCTCATGACGTAGCTCGGATGTCCGGTGCCGCAACCCAAATTCACCAGCCGCCCTTCGGCGAGCAAGATGATGCGTTTGCCATCGGGGAAGATGATGTGATCGACCTGGGGTTTGATGTTGTCCCAGGTGTGCTTTTTGAGGCTCGCGACATCGATTTCATTGTCGAAGTGACCGATGTTGCAGACGATCGCCTGATCCTTCATCTTCTTCATGTGATCGTAGGTGATCACATGAAAATTGCCGGTCGCAGTGACGAAGATGTCGGCCTTGTCGGCGGCGTAGTCCATCGTGACGACCCGGTAACCTTCCATCGCCGCTTGCAACGCGCAGATCGGATCGATCTCGGTCACCCAGACTTGCGCGGATAGCGCGCGCAGCGCTTGGGCGGAACCCTTGCCCACA
>CAMDRJ010000072.1 GCA_945906755.1 Klebsiella pneumoniae
AAGCATCGAACGTACGACCGGCACTCGCTGCAGCAAGTTCAATCCGGTGTTGCGAATGAAACGGGGTAGATCACCCGGCAGCGCGAACAAGCCGTGCAAGCCGTGGGTGATCGCCAGCATGGCAAGTATAGGCTCGGCCCGAATGCGCCGATAGCGCCTGAGCAACGGCATTGCGCCCGGATCAACGATTGATCCACGTTTCGCGATCACTTCGGCGAGCGCCTCGGCATCGCCAAATCCGAGATTCACGCCTTGACCAGCCAGTGGATGGACCACATGCGCAGCATCGCCAATCAGCACGACCCGTTCGGCAACCGGATCGGCAACACGGAGCCGCGTCAACGGAAAACTTCTGGCAGCGGTGATGACTGCCAACTCGCCCATCCGCCCGCCTGAAACGGTCCTGATTTCTTCGACTAATGCGGCCTCGGGTAGCGCAAGAAGCCGGCGCGCCGCCAATTCAGGCAATGACCACACCATGGAAATCCGGTTGCCAGCCAACGGCAACAGCGCGAGCACGCTATCGCCCGTGAACCACTGGAATGCGCAACCGCCATGTGGATGGCTGGTGTAAAAATTAGCGACCACCGCGGCACTGGTGTAATCATGTCGCTTGGCTTGCATACCAACCAATTCGCGAACCCCGGAGCCGGCACCGTCGGCACCCACCAACAATGAACATCGCAACGTTTGACCGGAGCCAAGCGCAACCGTCGCCCCGCCAGCATCGCGCATGAGTCCCACCACCCGATCGTTCGGTATGATCGATACGCAGTGCACCGCTTGCAGCGCTGCATCGATTGCAGCGGCTATCGCGCGCGATTCCAGCATATGAGCGAGCGCCGTGGTACCGGCCTCGTAGGCGTCGAACGTCAGGCGAGCATGGTCGCGGTCACCGAAGATTTCCATTTGCGAACAGGTGGCAACACGACCTGCATCGAGGCGCGACCATACGCCAATCGCGTCCAGAAATCGCACGCTGGCCGGACTGAGCGCATAAATGCGGGGATCCCAATCGTCTGCACTTGCGGCATACGGAACGGCCGCATCGGCTGCGATGAGCGCAGTGCGCACGCCGCGCCGGCCAAGCGCCAACGCGCAGCCGGCACCGACCAAGCCGGCCCCAGCAACCACGACGTCAAACGTTGAGGCGTTCATCTGCGCATTCTATCTGCTGATGGCCGGTGGGCATTCGATCACATGGCCCCGAATAGATGTCGCTATCGCGTTCAATTCGCCCTTTTGCAATCGCCGCCGCCGAACGATAGTCGGTCGTGCCCCGCCTGCAACGCATTCGCATTGAGATGAGATGACGACCGCCCCCTCCGCACCGAGCACTGCACAACCCAAACGATCACGGCACAAGTGGCACTATCTATACTTCGTGCTGGCCGCGTTCGATCTAATGACGGTGGTTCTCGGGCTTTATCTCAGCCGGGAAACGACGCTCGTGTACGAGCGATCGATCGCGGTGAATCAAGAATGGGTGGAACGCGCGACCACCTATTCGAAGCTGGGCGAACTGGCGCAAGCCGTCAATGCACCCGGCAATGACGTCTTCGATTCACAAGACGTTGCAGGCGAGCGCGCCAAGCTCTATCGCGCGCTGGGCACCTTTGAGGCGTCGCTGCGTCTTGCCAACGAGGAGTTGCGCCGCAATCTCACCGCGACCGAGGCAGCCCCGATTCTTCAGCACTTGGGCGCCATCAACATTGCGATGCAGGCGATGGTTGATGAATCGGGTTTGATCTTTCGCTACTTCGACAGCGGCCAGCCGGACCTCGCCGGCAAGCGTATGGCAACGATGGACCGTAAGTACGCGGAATTGACCGGCGCGCTGGCGCAATTGCGCGATGCGGTCGCAATTGTCCAGCAAGGCAATCTTGAGAGGCAGGCCGGCGTCGCTACCGAGATCAAGCGCTTTGAGATCTTGATCGCAGCGTTGATCCTATTCATGGTCATAGGCGCCGCTTGGTATGGGCGGAAGGTCGCATCGCAATTCGATCGGGACGCGCAGGAAAACGAACGGCATCTGGTCGAGGCGGTGCAGGTCGCGCGCGCCGTCGCGCAAATGAGCGAAGCGCGCCTGCGTGCGGCCATCGATTCACTCGATGATGGTTTCGTTCTGTACGACGCCGATGAGCGGCTCATCCTTTGCAATCGTCGCTATCTGGAGTTCTATCCTCTCACCGCCTCAATGACGGTGCCGGGTGCGCGCTTCGAGGACATCCTGCGCGAAAGTGCGCGACTAGGACAACCCCCCAATGCGGCGGATCGTATTGACGAGTGGGTGGCCGAGCGCCTGGCTGCCTTTCGCAAAGGAGAGGGCGTTCTTGAGCGGCGCCTCGCCGACGGCAGGTGGATACGCAGTTCGGATCGGCGCACGCCGGAGGGCGGCACCGCCGGCATCCGGGTCGACATCACCGCACTCAAGCTCGCACAAGAGCGCGCGGAAGCCGCCAACAAAGCGAAATCCCAGTTTCTGGCCAATATGAGTCATGAGATTCGCACGCCAATGAATGGCGTGCTTGGCATGAGCGAGATCCTGCTGGAACGCACGCTTGACGAGCCACAGCGCGGATATGTCGAAACCATTCACCGCTCCGGCACCGCTTTGCTTGGCATCATCAACGATATTCTCGACTTCTCCAAGATCGAAGCGGGTCGTCTTGAACTCGATCGAGTAGAGTTTGATCTCCACCAGGTCGCCGACGACGCCATGCGTCTGTTCGAGGAGATGGCGCTCCGTAAGGGCCTGCAACTGGCATGCCGGATCGATAGTGCAGTCCCAGCGCGAGCGATCGGTGACCCCCTGCGGTTGCGCCAGATTCTGACCAATCTGATCGGCAATGCGATCAAGTTCACCGAACGCGGTGAAGTGTCAGTCGAAGTGGTGCTGGCGCCCTATCAGAGTGCCCGGCCCGCGACCGAGGTGGGCGCCGGCAGCGAATCCTTTGTCATCGAGACGCGCGTGCGAGACACCGGGATCGGCATGGTTCGACCGACGATTGACCGGTTGTTCGCAGCCTTTAGCCAGGCGGATATTTCGACCAACCGCAAATATGGCGGCACCGGACTTGGGCTTGCGATCTCCAAACAGCTCGCCGAGAAGATGGGCGGTGAGATCGGCGTCGACAGCACCCCGGCACAAGGATCGATCTTCTGGTTCACCGCGCGCCTCACGGTTGCCGATGCAAGCACAGTCGCCGCCGCGGCACCGCCGAAGCGGGCGAAATCCTGGGTCCCTTACACACCGAATATGCGCCCGTTGAACGCGCGCGCCCTGCTCGTCGAGGACAACGTGGTCAATCGTCAGCTGGCCACCATCATGCTCGAGCAATTCGGCTGCTCAGTCACCTCGGCGGAGGATGGTCGCGAAGCGATTCGGATGGATGCGAGCGAACGGTTGACCTGATCTTGATGGACTGTCAGATGCCCAATGTCGACGGCTATGCCGCGACGGCAGCGATTCGCGAACGTGAGGCAAAGGCGAACCGGAAGCGCGAGAACACCGTAGTGGGCCATGGGGCGCAAGCCGCGCGCATTCCGTTACGGACCCCAATCGTCGCGTTGACCGCGAATGCGATGGAAGGCGACCGGGAGCGATGCTTGGCGGCCGGCATGGACGATTATCTCGCCAAGCCCTTTGGCAAAGCACAGCTCTATGGGCTGGTCGAGCGTTGGGTCGTCAATGAACGTACCGAGACAAGTGGGTTCAAAGTGGTGGAATCTAGCTGACCGTTGCGGACCAGGTTACAACGACGTAACGCGTGCGTTGACCAATGGTGCTTGACACATCTTCTGGCGGGCTCTGATAATCCTGCCCCTCGTCGATCTTGCGAAGCTTCGCGATATCGACTGTGGCGAATTAGCTCAGCTGGTTAGAGCAGCGGAATCATAATCCGTTTGTCCGGGGTTCGAGTCCCTGATTCGCCACCATAATTTTCTCTCGTTTCAAGGACTTGCACGTATCTTCGCAAATCGATCAGGCGCCTCTGCAAGAGCACTTCTCATCGGTGCCCTACTGGCGTTGATGAATTTTTCGGCGCTGGCGCAACTGGCGCGATCGATCCCTGCCGAAGCGGTCCGTGGCGCCGTCACCCATCTGACTGAATTGCGCGTCGCAGTAAATGGCGTCCCGACGCAGCTGTCCGCCAGCGTCCGCATCTGGAATGCCGACAACCTGTTCATCGTCCCCACGGCGATCCCGCCCGGGTCGGTCGTTCGCTATTCGCTCGATGCCAACCGCCAGATCGATCGCATATGGGTCCTGACCAGGGCTGAAATCGAAAGCGCGGATCCACCGATTCCCAAGGCGCCGCGGTGACCAAAAAGCTGTACATCAAGTCGTACGGCTGCCAGATGAACGAGTACGACTCGGACAAAATGGCCGATATCCTGCACGCAGCGGGTGGCTTCGAGCGTATCGACGATCCGGCCATCGCCGATGTCATCCTGTTCAATACCTGTTCGGTGCGCGAGAAGGCGCAGGAAAAAGTGTTTTCCGATTTGGGTCGGGTCCGCCCATTCAAACAGGCACGCCCCGATGTCGTGATCGGTGTGGGCGGCTGTGTGGCGAGCCAGGAAGGCGGCAACATCGTGTCACGTGCGCCCTATGTGGATCTGGTATTCGGCCCGCAAACGATCCACCGCTTGCCGGCCATGCTGGCCAAACAGCGTCAAACCGGCACGCCACAGATCGACATCTCATTTCCGGCGATCGAAAAATTCGACAATCTGCCGCCTGCACACATAGCGGGCCCGGCCGCGTTCGTGTCGATCATGGAAGGATGCAGCAAGTACTGCAGCTTCTGCGTCGTGCCCTATACGCGCGGCGAAGAGGTGTCGCGACCGTTCGATGACATCATCGCCGACATCGTCGATCTGACCGAACAAGACGCAAAGGAAGTGACGCTGCTCGGACAAAACGTCAATGCGTGGCGTGGCCGCATCGAGGGCGACACCGCCGATGATTTCGCCGCGCTGCTTGACTATGTCGCAGCCATTGATGGCATCGAGCGCATTCGCTATACGACCTCCCATCCGAGAGAATTCACCCAGCGACTGATCGATGTGTATGGTCGGCTCGATAAGCTGGTATCACATGTGCATCTGCCGGTGCAATCCGGCTCCGATCGCATCCTTGCGGCAATGAAACGCGGCTACACCGCGCTCGAATACAAATCGATCATCCGCCGACTGCGCAAGGTGCGTCCCGATGTTTCGATCACCGCGGATTTCATCGTCGGCTTTCCAGGTGAATCAGGCGCCGATTTCGACCTCACGATGAAGCTGATCGATGAAGTCGGCTTCGATGCGTCATTCAGTTTTCTCTATAGCCGCCGACCGGGCACGCCTGCCGCCGATCTCACCGACGACACGCCGCATGCCATCAAATCGGCGCGCTTGCAAACATTACAGGTGCGCATCGATGCCGGCGCACGGCAGGTGAGCGAAGCGATGGTCGGGACCACCCAGCGCGTGCTAGTCGAGGCGCCATCAACCCGCAAGCCGGATGAATTGGCCGGCCGCACCGATAACAATCGCGTCGTCAATTTCGCGGGCGATCATCGCCTGCTCGGACAATTCGCCGACGTCACGATCGAGAGCGCGCTCTCCCACACATTGCGCGGCACCCTAAAGTCCGCGCATCAAGACAAGGTATCGTCCCATTGAGAGGCGCCACCGTCGATCTGCATCTCGTCCCGCTCGATAACGAGCGCCTCGCCAATCTGTGCGGTGCGCTCGATCAGAATATCCGCCAGATCGAGACCGCGTTCGATGTTTCGATCGCCAGGCGCGGCGAACGCTTCACCTTGCATGGTGATGCCAAGCAGGCCGCGCGCGCCGCCAAGCTACTCGAAAAGTTCTACGCCACAGCGGCCGGTACCCTGACCGTCGATGACATCCAGCTCGGACTGGTCGAGTTTCTGCAGATGCAAGAAAACGGCAACGGACCGCGCGTTCCGGCGAGGAAAGACCTCCGGCTGGCCGCCGATGCGGAAATGCCTGCGCTCATGACGAGAAAACCCGATCTGCATGAGCGCACCCCCAGGCAGCGCGAGTATCTGAAGAATATTTTCGAGCACGACATCGCGTTCGGTGTAGGGCCTGCGGGAACCGGCAAGACTTACCTCGCGGTCGCTTGTGCGGTGGATGCACTCGAACGCGATTCGGTGAAGCGCTGCGTGCTGGTGCGACCGGCGGTGGAAGCCGGCGAGCGCCTGGGGTTTTTGCCGGGCGATCTCGTCCAGAAGGTTGACCCCTATTTGCGCCCCCTCTATGACGCCCTCTACGACCTGATGGGCTATGAGAAGGTCAGTAAATTGTTCGAGCGCTCGACGATCGAAATCGCACCGCTTGCCTTCATGCGCGGGCGCACCTTGAATCAGGCCTTCATCATCCTCGATGAGGCGCAAAACACCACGCCTGAGCAGATGAAAATGTTTCTCACCCGGATCGGCTTCGGTTCCAAAGCGGTGATCACGGGCGACGTGACGCAAATCGATCTGCCGCGTGGCCAGAAAAGTGGCCTCATCGAAGCGCAACGCATTCTCGCCAACGTCCGGGGCATCGCCTTCACGCAGTTTCAATCCGAGGACGTCGTGCGCCATCCGCTGGTGCAGCGTATCGTCACCGCGTATGAAGAAGACGAACAGCGCTCTAACAGCACCGATGCGGCGCGGGGGCGCTAAGGCCCGGCGCGTCGTGGGTGTCGCCGAACTCGTCGTTCAGTACGCACTGCCCGGTCGACGCGGTCTCCCGCATCGCAGCTCCCTCAAACGCTGGGCCGATGCAACCGGTGCACATCGCGTCACCATCCGGTTTGTGGGTACGACCGAAGGACGTGCCTTGAACAGGCGCTATCGCGGACGCGACTATGCGACTAACGTGCTCACCTTTTTCTATGCGGATGCGGGCAAAATCGGCGGCAAGATCAGCGCGGGCGATATCGTGTTGTGCACTGTGGTGATCGCCCGCGAAGCGCGCGCGCAGAAGAAGACTTTACGCGCGCACTACGCACATCTTGTGATCCATGGACTCCTTCATCTGCAAGGCTTTGATCATGTGCGTGAGGTGGATGCAAAGCGCATGGAAAGCCTTGAGCAAGAGATTCTGGCCGGACTCGGGTATTCTGATCCCTACGCGCCGATTTGAGCGCTGCTTGGACACAGCTGCTTGGACACCTATTGCAACCGCTTGAACGCACGCTGCAATGAAGCCCCGCCCTGACATGGAAGAAGCGCAAAAACATCCGTCACTGCTCGAGCGGCTCTCTGCCTGGATCCTGCGCGAACCGGAAGATCGCGAGCAGTTACTAGCCCTCCTTCATTCCGCATACGAGCGCAACCTCCTCGACGCCGACGCGCTGTCGATGGTGGAAGGCGCATTGCAGATGTCGGAGTTGACGGTGCGAGACGTCATGATCCCGCGCGTGCAGATGGACATCATCGATGTCAATGAAACGCCGGACACCTTCATTCCTTCGATGATCGCAACCGCGCATTCGCGCTTTCCGGTGGTCGATCGCGATCGCGACCGCGTCATCGGCATCCTGCTCGCCAAGGATCTTCTCAGGTACTACGCGGGCGAAGAAGAATTCAGCGTGCGGGAGATGCTGCGCCCGGCGGTGTTCGTTCCCGAATCAAAACCGCTGAACGTGCTGCTACGCGAGTTTCGCACCAGCCGCAATCACATGGCGATCGTGGTCGACGAGTACGGCGGGGTCGCCGGCCTCGTTACGATCGAAGATGTGCTGGAGCAAATCGTCGGTGAAATCGACGACGAGCATGATTTCGATGAGGTGGACGACAACATCATTACCGAAGGCTCGGGCGCCTACCGTGTCAAGGCGCAGACGACACTCGACGATTTCAATGAACATTTCGGTACGCAGTTCACCAGCGACCAATACGACACGGTGGGCGGCATGATCATCGCAAGCTTCGGGCGGCTGCCAAAGCGCGGCGAACGCGTCTCGATTGATCAGCTGCGTTTCACCATCAGGCGGGCCGATTCCCGCCGTGTACACGCCTTGCAAGTCGAGCGGCTTGCCGCCAACGAAACTTGAAGCGCTCGTGTGCCTTGGCGGCGCTGCTTGGCGCGCTCGCCGTCTTGGGGTTTGCCCCGTTTGCACTCTGGCCGCTGCCGATCCTCTCGGTCACCGGATTGCTTTGGCTATGGCACTTGCATCCGAACCCGCGCACCGCGGCATTGCTCGGATTCTCCTTCGGCCTTGGCCATTTCCTCATCGGCGTGAGCTGGGTGTATGTGAGCCTGCATACGTTTGGCATGATGCCAGCCCCGCTCGCGGCGATTGCAACGCTCGGGTTCTGTCTGTTCTTGGCGATCTATCCGGCGGCGGTCGGCTTCGTTTGTGCGCGCTGGGAGGTCACGCGACCGGTCGTTGCACTGATCATGATTCCCGGCGTGTGGATCAGCTTCGAATGGTTGCGCGGATGGTTCCTGTCGGGCTTTCCATGGCTCTCGATCGGCTATTCGCAAATCGATACGCCGCTCGCCGGATTTGCGCCGCTCGTCGGCGTATACGGAGTCTCAAATCTCACAATCGGGACGGCCGGTCTGCTATTGCTTGCGGTCCGCGGCTCCACTGCGCAACGCATCACGGCCCTGGCTTTCGGTATCGTTTTCTATGGCGCGGGTGCTGTGCTGTGGCAAACCAAATGGACCACCCCGGTCGGATCAGGTTTGGAGGTTGCACTCTTGCAAGGCAACGTCCCGCAGGAAATGAAATTCGTACCGGGACGCTTTGAATCCACCTTAGAACTTTACGGCCGCCTCATCGAGCAAACGAACGCGCGCTTGATCGTGCTGCCGGAAACCGCGATACCGCGCTTTCCCGAAGGCATTCCGGCAACGTTCATCGATCGCGTGAGAGCGCATGCACTGCGCAATCAGGGCGACGTGTTGATCGGTCTACCGACGGGGGATCTTCGCACGCAGTATTTCAACTCGATCGTTTCGATCGGGACCGCGCCAAGTCAGGTCTACAGCAAGCAGCATCTGGTGCCGTTTGGCGAGTTCATTCCTACCGGTTTCGGTTGGATCGAAAAAATCCTCGCGATTCCGCTTTCCAATTTCACGGCTGGTCCGTCGAGCCAGACACCGCTTGCCGTCGCCGGCGAACAGGTCGCGATCAATATCTGCTATGAGGATGCGTTCGGCGCGGAAATCATCCGCCAGCTGCCGCAAGCGACGCTGCTCGTCAATGTGAGCAATGTCGCCTGGTTTGGCGATTCCCTGGCTCCGCCGCAGCACTTGCAGATATCGAGAATGCGCGCGCTGGAGACCGGCCGCTACATGCTGCGCGCCACCAACTCGGGTGTTACGGCCATTATCGATGAACGCGGACGGCTCATGCAGGCATTGCCGGCCTTCACCGAAGGCGTGCTGTTGGGTCATGTGCAAGGCTTTCAAGGGTCCACGCCGTACACGCGATTGGGAGACTGGATCGTCTTTGTCGCACTTGCTTTGGCGCTCGCGGTCATTGGCTGGCTTCATCGCAGGCGCAATCGATCGCAAACGATGTGACGTCATCAACAAAGCCGGTAGAATCGTGCTCCATCGGAACAACGAATCGCCCTGTGCCGTCCTTCCAAGAAATTCTTCTTACTCTGCAGACGTATTGGAGCCGCCAAGGCTGCGTGCTCTTGCAGCCCTACGACATGGAAGTGGGCGCGGGCACGTTTCATACCGCAACGTTCCTTCGCGCGATCGGCCCGGAGCCCTGGAAAGCTGCATATGTGCAACCGTCGCGGCGACCGAAAGATGGCCGCTATGGCGAGAATCCCAATCGACTGCAACACTATTATCAGTATCAGGTCGCGCTGAAACCATCACCGCCTGATATTCAGGATCTCTATCTGCAGAGCCTTGAAGCGCTAGGCATCAATCCGCGCGAGCACGACATCCGTTTTGTTGAAGATGATTGGGAATCGCCGACGCTTGGCGCCTGGGGCCTTGGCTGGGAAGTGTGGCTGGATGGCATGGAGGTCACGCAGTTCACCTACTTCCAGGAAGTAGGCAGTCTCGTTTGCAAGCCGGTGCTGGGTGAAATCACCTATGGTGTCGAGCGGCTGGCCATGTACCTGCAAGGCGTTGAGAACATTTTCGATTTGGTCTGGACCCCCGGGGTGACCTACGGCGATGTCTATCACCAAAACGAGGTGGAGCAGTCGAAGTACAACTTCGAATTGAGCGATGCGAAGTGGCTGCTCGGGCAATTCAACGATTTTGAGCGCGAGGCCAAGCGGCTGATGGAAGGAGGCCTCGCGTTACCCGGTTATGAAATGGTCATGAAGTGTTCGCACACGTTCAATCTCTTGGATGCGCGCGGCGCCATTTCGGTGACTGAGCGCGCCGCGTACATCGGGCGGGTCCGCGCTCTTTCCCGTCAGGTGGCGCAGGCCTACTTCGCTTCGCGCGAAGCGCTTGGCTTTCCGATGCTGAAAAGAACCACCGCATGAGCGCTCAAGCCAGTCTGCTCGTCGAACTGCTCACCGAGGAACTCCCGCCGAAATCGCTAAGGATGCTGGGCGATACGTTTGCTGAGGCCTTGGTGAAGGATCTACGCGCCGAGGGACTCACTTCGCCCACCGGCACGTTCACTGCGTTTGCAACTCCCAGGCGCCTGGCGGTTTTGATTCGCGATGTCATGGCGAAAGCACCCGATCGCACGGTGGTGGCCAAGGGCCCGTCGGTCAAGGCCGGGCTTGACGCAAACGGTGCACCGTCGCAGGCGCTGCTTGGCTTTGCCAAAAAACAAGGCACAACGTTCGCACAGCTCGAACGCCAACATGATGGCAAGCAGGACGTCTTCATTCATCGGTCGGTGGCCCCTGGGGCGTTGCTCGATGAGGTTCTCGCCGACAAGGTCGCTGCCGCGCTGAAGAAACTACCGATCCCGAAAATGATGCGCTGGAGCGATACCGATTACGAATTCGTACGCCCGGTATGCGGCCTCATCCTGTTGCATGGTGAGCGCATCGTGCCGGGTAAGGTGCTCGGTCAAGCGAGCGGACGTACCACGCGCGGGCATCGGTTTCTTGGCAAGGCAGTCATTCCAATCAGCCAGGCGGAGAGCTACGAAGACGCCCTCGCAACCGATGGCAAGGTCATCGCGAGCTTTGCGGTACGCGAGAAGAAGATCCGCGCGCTGCTTGGCGCGGCGACCAAGGGTGCGGTGATCGCCGCGGACGACGCGTTGTTCGAAGAGGTCACCGCCCTGGTCGAGTGGCCGGCGGTCTATGAAGGCACGTTCGATCAAGCTTTCCTGGCCGTCCCGCAGGAATGCCTCATCCTCACGATGAAGGCGAATCAGAAGTATTTTCCGTTGGTCGATGCGAAGCAAAAGCTGCTGAATCGTTTTCTAGTGGTGAGCAATATGGCGATTGCCGATGCCACCGGGATCGTGCGCGGGAATGAACGCGTATTGCGTGCGCGGCTCTCCGATGCGCGCTTCTTTTTCGATCAGGATCGCAAACAGACCCTCGCCTCGCATGTCGAGCCGCTTGCCGGCGTCGTGTATCACAACAAGCTTGGTTCGCAGCGCGCGCGTGCGGCACGGATTGAGCATCTCGCCGAAGTGATTGCCGGGCTCTTGAAAACCGACGCCAGCGCGGCCCGGCGTGCTGGGCACCTCTGCAAGGCCGATCTGCTTACCGGCATGGTCGGTGAGTTTCCCGAGCTGCAAGGCACTATGGGGCGTTACTACGCTGTGCACGACGGCGAATCTGCCTTGGTCGCGAGCGCGATCGAAACGCACTATCGCCCGCGCTTCGCCGGCGACGCCCTCCCCGACCATCCAGTCGGTGACGCGGTTGCACTCGCGGAAAAACTCGATACGCTCGTGGGCATCTACGGGATCGGCTTGGCGCCGACCGGCGACCGTGATCCCTTTGCCTTGCGCCGCGCCGCCCTTGGCGCGTTGCGCGTCCTGATCGAACATGCGCTGCCGCTTGATCTACCGGAATTGCTGCGCTTTGCGCATGACGGGTTTGCGAGCGGTGTCCTCGACGGCAAAGTCGAGACCGATGTGTATCAATTCATGCTCGATCGTCTGCGCTCAATCCTGCGCGATCGCGACTTCGCGCCAGACGAAATCGAATCGGTGGTTGATCAGATGCCCGCGCGGATCGATTTGGTCCTCCCACGACTGGATGCGGTGCGCGCGTTTCGCAAGCTACCCGAGGCGGCGAGCCTCGCTGCGGCGAACAAACGCATTAGCAATATCCTCAAGAAATCCGGCGTCGCCGACACCATCGACCCGGCATTGCTGACGGACGCCGAGGAGCGCGCCCTCTACGAGCAGCTGATGGCGATGGAACCTGCGGTCCGTGCGCAGATGGATGCACAGCAGTTTGCCGCGGCGCTGCGCGCCCTTGCCGATGCGCGCGATCGCGTCGATGCGTTCTTCGACAAGGTGCTGGTTAATGCCGAAGATCCAAAACTTCGCAACAATCGACTTGCACTATTGACTCGTCTCAATCGGCTGATGAATCAGGTCGCCGATATTTCGAAACTCGCGAGCTGACAGGCTGCCTGGATGAAACTGGTCATTCTCGATCGCGACGGCGTCATCAATCAAGACAGCGATCGCTTCATCAAAAATCCCGACGAATGGCGGCCTATCGTGGGTAGCCTCGAAGCGATCGCAAAACTTACGCAGTCGGGATATCGCGTGATCGTGGCGACCAATCAATCCGGCATCGGCAGGGGTCTGTTTGACATGTCGACCCTCAATGCCATCCACGAGAAAATGCACCGCGCGGTCCACCAGGCGGGCGGGCGCATCGATGCAATTTTTTATTGTCCCCATGCGGCGGATTCCACCTGTGAATGTCGCAAACCGAAGCCTGGCATGCTGAAAGAAATTGGGTTGCGGTTTCACACAACACTCGTCGGCGTACCGGTCGTCGGTGATTCATTGCGCGACCTGGAAGCAGCCGCCAGCGTCGGGGCGCAACCGATTCTCGTCGAGACCGGGAAAGGCAAGCTGACGAAGACCGCATCGTCGCTGCCGACCGGTACGATCATTGCAAGCGATCTCGCGACGGTCGCCACGGACCTCACGCGCGCATGATGCATCTTCGTGCCGGCGCGTATCTGCTCGTTCTGCTGATCGTGACGCCGCCCTACGCGTTCTTTGTCATGGCATGCGGCTGGTTGCCGCGGCTGGCAAGGTGGCGCGTGATCTCCTGGTGGCCGCGTTTCGCTACCTGGCTCGCGCGCTGGCTGCTTGGCATTACCTATGAAGTAGAAGGCAAAGAAAATATTCCCAATGAGCCCTGCATCATCCTTTCCAAGCATCAATCCGCCTGGGAAACGCTCGCCTACAACGGCATCTTTCCGCCGCATGTCTACGTCCTCAAGCGTGAATTGTTCTGGATCCCGTTTCTTGGCTGGGGCCTCGCACTCTATAGCCCGATCGGCATTGACCGTTCCAACCCAAAATCGGCGATGCAACGGGTCATCGATCAGGGGCGTGAACGATTCAAGCAAGGATTCTGCGTGATGATGTTTCCGGAGGGCACGCGTGTCGCGGTCGGCTCGCGAAAAGCCTATCGTGCGGGCGGTGCGATCCTCGCCAAGCAACTCGGCGCACGCGTGCTCCCGGTTGCACACAATGCGGGCCTCTGCTGGCCGCGCAACTCGTTCCTCAAATTTCCCGGCAAGGTAACCGTGCGAATCGGCACCCCGATAGAATCCGCTGATAAATCCCCCGAACAATTAATGCGCCAGGTCGAAGAATGGGTCGAGACGCAAGTCGCCGAGCTCGTGGCACACCGCTAGTGATGGACCAACTCGAATTGCCGCTCGCCGCAAAATCGGTGCAATACACCGCCATGGGTGAATCGATTCACGCGATCCATCTTGGCAAGCGCATCCTCACCTATCGATTTCGGCGCGCAGCGCGAAAAACGATCGGCATCAGCATCGGCAAAGACGGGCTTGCGGCCACCGCGCCGCGTTGGGTCGCGATCGCCGAAGTCGAAGCCTTCATTCGCGAGAAGGAACGCTGGATCATAGAAAAACTGGTCGAGGCGGCCACCGCGATCCGCAATCGCGTGCAATGGGTGCCAGGTGTGCGTATTCCATTGCTCGGGCGCGACACCCGGATCGAGCCCGGTGCGCCGGGCAGCGCACCGCGTCTGGATGGCGGCGTCCTCCGATTACCCACCGAGTCCAATGACGGTGAGCCGCTGCGGGCCGGTCTGATTCAATGGATGAAACATGCAGGACTTTCCCTTTTCGCACAGCGCGCGAATGAATTGGCGCCGCGGCTTGGCGTGCCATTTCCAAGAGTGCGCATCTCCAATGCAAAAACCCAGTGGGGGCATTGCACGCAAAGCGTGATAGGCGATGCGCGCGTCTATCTGCATTGGCGTCTCATGCATTTCGAACAGCGCATCATCGACTATGCGGTGGTCCACGAACTTGCGCATATTCGCGAGATGAATCACTCGGACCGCTTCTGGGGTCTGGTGAGCACGCTGTGTCCCGATCATCGCGAAATTCGCAAGGAAATCGACGTTCGATCGCGCGCGCTGCCGGAGTTATAAGCCGCCCAGCCCTGGCGACCCATGTGAAATGCGGTAGGCTGTATCCCCCTTTACCGCATTGACAGGAACCCATCCATGCGCATGCTTCATACCATGCTGCGCGTCGGCGATCTCGATCGCTCGATCGCGTTCTACACCGAAATTCTCGGCATGCAGCTCCTCAGAAAATCAGACAATCCAGGCGGCAAATACACGCTTGCATTTGTCGGCTATGGGTCTGAGGACGCAAGCACCGTGCTCGAACTCACCTATAACTACGGGGTCGAAAAATATGACCTCGGCAGCGCCTATGGACATATCGCCATCGCGGTCGATAACGCCGCGAAAGCCTGTGACGACATCCGGCGCCGCGGCGGCAAGGTCGTGCGCGAGGCGGGCCCAGTCAAACATGGCACGACCATCATCGCGTTTGTCGAAGATCCGGACGGCTATCGCATCGAACTCATTGAACGGAAATAGCCGCGATGATTGCCATTGGTGATTTCCAGGTTGACCGCATCGTCGAGATGCAGGGCCCATGGGCCCTGCTCGCGGAACTTCTCCCCGATTTGACACCTGCTTTGATGGCCGAGCACGGCGATTGGCTGCGACCGCGCTTTGTAGACCCGGCTGAAGACCGTGCGGTGATGAGCTTTCACAGCTTTATCCTTCGTACTGGCCACCACACGATTCTCATTGATTGCTGTGGCGGCAACGACAAGGAACGACCGCTACGACCGATCTGGCATCGGCAGCAACATCCCTATCTTGAGCGGATGGCAGCGGCCAATGTGCGCCCGGAGCAGATCGATTTTGTGTTTTGCACGCATCTGCATGCCGACCACGTCGGCTGGAACACGCAACTGCTTGACGGCCGGTGGGTGCCGACCTTCCCGAACGCCAAGTACATCTTCCACGGGCGCGAATACGAGTTCTGGGAAAAGGAGCATCGCGCCGCCATTGCAGCGGGCACCCCGGTACCGAATCACGGTTCATTTGGCGATAGCGTGCTGCCGATCGTTGATGCCGGACGCGCCGTCATGGTCGCAGGCGACCATGAAATCGCGCCGGGCATCCACCTGGAGCCCGCCTATGGCCACACGCCGGGCGCCTGTGTGCTGCATGCGAAGAGCGGCGCGGCGCATGGCGTTTTTATCGGCGATGCGCTGCACTCACCCGCGCAACTTGGTGATCCGTCGCTCTCATCGTCATTCTGTTGGGACCGGGCGATGTCGGCGCGGACCCGCCAAGCGCTGTGTGAACGCTATGCCGATACGACTACGCTGATGTTTGCGGCGCACTTTCCGGCCCCCTCGGCCCATCGATGGATTCGCCACCGCAACGGGTTCAAGATCGCCTAGCGGACCCGCCTTCGATACGGCTTTGTCTACGGCGATTGCGCCGCGCGATGTTGCACCGCGGTCGCGATGCGAATGAATGCGTGCACCGATAGCGCTTCAGGCCGCAGACCCGGGTCAATATCAAGGGATGCAAGCAGCGCCTGATCAGCGACGCCTGCCAGCGCATTGCGCAAGGTCTTGCGTCGCTGCGTAAAGGCGCGCGTCACCACCGACTGAAACACGGGCTCGATCGCTCTCGAAAGCAACGGCACGGCGAGCGGGCGCATCCGCACGATCGCCGATTCGACCTTCGGCGCCGGCGTAAAGGCACCCGCGCCGACGGTAAAGAGCCGCGCCATATCGAAGCGCGCCTGCAAGGTCACCGATAGGCGCCCATAGGCGGGCGTCGAGGGATCGGCCACCATGCGATCCACAACCTCTCGTTGCAACATGAAATGCCCATCGACGATACGGTCGCTATAGCGCGCCAGATGAAACAGCAAGGGCGTCGAAATGTTGTAGGGCAGATTGCCGACCACCCGCAGTGGTTGCCGGAGCGTCGCGAAATCGAATTCGAGCGCATCGCCGGCATGGATGATGAGGCGCGCCGCATCGAAGCGATCACGCAGCATTGCAATCAGATCGCGATCGATTTCGACGACATGCAAGACATCAAGCGCGGCTAACAGCGGTTCGGTCAATGCACCATGACCCGGCCCGATCTCAACAAAATGTTCAGTGCGGCGCGGATCGATCGCCGCGATGATTTTGGCGATGATGTTGCGATCATGCAGAAAGTTCTGCCCGAAGCGCCGGCGCGGGACATGCATCATCGAATTGGCCGCCCTGCGGCTAGGTTCGATTGGATGCCAGCATCGCAGCACATTCAATCGCTTCGATGAGACTGGAGGGATCGGCTTTGCCGGATCCGGCGATGTCAAGCGCGGTGCCATGATCGACTGAAGTGCGAATGATCGGCAGACCAAGGGTGATGTTTACGCCTTTACCGAAGCTTGCGAATTTCAACACCGGCAGGCCCTGATCATGGAACATCGACAGGACGCAATCGGCACCTGCCAAGTGTTCAGGATTGAACAGAGTATCGGCGGGCAACGGTCCGATCAGATCGGCTTCGAGATGGCGCAATGAGGCCAAGGCGGGTTGGATGATTTCAATTTCTTCGCGTCCGAGATGCCCGGATTCCCCCGCATGCGGATTAAGCCCCGCGACGAGAATGCGCGGACGGGCGATGCCGAAACGCTCGCGCAGATCGCGAAC
>CAMDRJ010000073.1 GCA_945906755.1 Klebsiella pneumoniae
TGCTTATTACGCATGACATGGGGGTCATCGCGGAGACGGCCGATCGCGTCGCGGTGATGTATGCAGGCCGCATCGCCGAGATCGGACCGGTGCATGAGGTGATTCACCAGGCGCAACATCCGTACACGATCGGTCTGATGAGTGCGATCCCAAAGCTGGGTGTTCATCGCGAGCGCCTTGCGCAAATCGATGGAGCAATGCCGCGGCTCACTGCGATTCCTCCTGGATGCGCATTCAATCCGCGTTGCCCATCGGTATTCGAGCGCTGCCGGCAAACACGTCCTGACCTGGTCGCGGTGAATGGCACACGCGCCGCGTGCTGGCTGCACAGCAAACAAGCGGCTGCATGACGCCCGAGCCCTTTCTCGTCGTCGACGATGTCGTGCGCGACTTTGACGTCTCGAAGCCCTGGCTCAATCGCATGGTGGAACGCGTGCCGCGACAGGTGTTGCGCGCGGTCGATGGCGTGTCGTTTTCGATCGAGAAGGGCGAGACGCTTGCGTTGGTCGGTGAATCCGGCTGCGGCAAATCAACCGTGGCACGCCTGATCGTCGGGCTCTACCATCCCTCGCGCGGTCATATTCGTTTTGATGGGACCACGCTCTCGATCGGCACGCGCCGCGACGCACGCAACCGTATGCAGATGATTTTCCAGGACCCGTATGCGAGCCTGAATCCGCGCTGGCGAGTGCGCGATATCGTGGCAGAACCGATGGCCGTGCAGGGAATCATCACGGACAGCGCTGCGCTCGATGCGCGCGTGGCCGAACTGCTTGCGCAAGTCGGACTCGCTGCTGCAGATGGTGAAAAGTATCCGCATGAATTCTCTGGTGGCCAGCGCCAACGGATTTCAATCGCGCGCGCCCTGTCATCGAATCCGGAATTTCTGGTGTGCGATGAGCCCACTTCCGCGCTCGATGTATCGGTGCAGGCGCAGATCCTCAATCTCATGAAAGACCTACAGCGGCGCCTTCGTCTCACCTACCTGTTTATCTCGCATAATCTTGCGGTCGTCGCGCATGTTGCCGATCGCGTCGGTGTGATGTACATGGGGCGTATCGTCGAAGTCGGCCGAACGAAAGCGCTCTTCGCACAGCCAAGACACCCCTATACGCGCATGTTGCTCGATGCGATTCCCGATATTGAGATGAGCGGGAAGGCGCGCACGCCGGTCGCAGGTGAAGTACCGAATCCGCTCAATCCACCAACCGGCTGCGCGTTTCATCCGCGCTGTCCGCATGCGAATGCGCGCTGCCGGCAAGAAGCGCCGCATACCAAGGACTTACCAGACGGCGGGTCGGTCGCCTGTCATGCGGTGGACGAGGGACGCCTTACGTCGTGATGTTCATCAAATCGACGCGAGCGCCACCAGCGCACCGATAGCGAACAAGATACCCACCAGCTTGCGACCGGTCGCCGCCTCATGCATGACAAACATGCCAAGGAGCGATGAAACGATGAGGCCAAGCTGCGCGATCGGCACGATGACGCTTGCTTCACCGCGCGCCAAGCCTTCCAAGAGAAGTACAAACGCCGCCGCCAAAAGAAATGCCGCAGTGAGCGCATGGCGAACCGTTGCAGCATTGGGCTTGGCAAAGCGATCCTCGCGAAATGCCATGAACGATGCGAGCGACACGGCAATCACGGCTTGCACCACCAGCATCGCGGCAGGCGTTGAACCACCCGCCATCGAGATCTTGTAGATGAAATTGGCGATGCCGACGCCAAGCGTCGCGTACAGCACTCGCACCAGTGATGCAGCGCTTGCCCGACGTTCCGCCGCGCCACCGGCGGCACCGGCCAACAGCCATACAGCAATCGGTGCGAGCGCCAGCCCGACGAACTTCATCATGGTGAGCGCCTCGCCGAGAAAGACCATCGCAAGGGTTGCCGTGATCGCAAAGTTCAAGCGAAAGATGGGCGCGTTGATGCTGACCGAACCCTGCTGCAGGCTCTTCGCGAAATTGTAGAAACCGGTGAAGGCGAAGACGCCGGCAACGGCACCCCATAGCGATGCGGCGGTGAACACGAGCGTTCCGGTCAGCTCACCGTAAATCAAAATCAGTACGCCATACGTCCAAGACTGAACCATCATCAGTTGATGGGTCGGCACGCCACGCAGCGCCGCGCGCTTGTAGACCAGGTCGGACAAACCGAATAGCACAAGCGCGCCGATGGCAAAGGGAATGCCGTTGTCAAGCATTGGATTGGTCGGAGGAAGAATCGGTGAGGACCCGCATTCTCACATGCAAGAGGAAATCGGACGCCCGGAGCCCTGACCTATAGAATGCGAGGCCCTCTTGGCAAAAGGTTTGGCATGTCGGACGCAGCAACGCACCGCTCGATCAAAAGTTTCGTCCTTCGCACCGGCCGCATGACGGGTGCCCAGGAACGCGCGATTGCGACGCTCTCGCCACGCTTCATCGTTCCGTTCGCCGCGCGACCGCTTGATCTTGATGCGACCTTCGCGCGCGCCGCGCCGAAGATCCTCGAAATCGGTTTTGGCATGGGTGAGACAACCGCTGCGATCGCCGCCGATCGTCCGGAAAATGATTACCTCGGCGTCGAAGTCCACACGCCAGGCATCGGTGCATTGTTGATCAAGATGGAGACGCTTGGCCTCTCAAACATTCGGATTATTCAACACGATGCGGTCGAGGTGCTGGAAGCGATGATTCCGGTCGGCTCGCTCGACGGCGCGCATGTATTCTTCCCAGATCCCTGGCCAAAGAAGCGTCATCACAAACGAAGACTGCTGCAATCGCGAACCGTATCGTTGATCAGCGAGCGACTACGACCCGGCGGCTATTTGCATGTCGCGACCGACTGGGAAGACTATGCAACGCAGATTCTCGCAGTCCTAGCAGCCGAACCCCTGCTCACGAACACCGCGCCAGGATTCGCCGATCGACCGGCATCGCGCCCGATCACCAAGTTCGAGCAACGCGGCAATAGATTGGGGCATGGGGTTTGGGATATTGTGTTCGCGCGACACGCGTGAATGGAGAACCGTAGGGTGGAAAAGCGTAGCGCCTTCCACCGAGAATTCGAATCTTGCATCCAATCGCCTTCACCGCGGCGGAATGCGCATTGCTTTTCCGCCCTACGCGAGGCCCCGTCTCCCTTCTCAATTCCCACGCAACATGCCCCCATCCACGTCCCCACCCCCCTACCGCTGGGTCATGCTCGCCGCGCTGTGGTTCACCTACATTGGCTTTGGCATGGTCAATGCGTCGATGGCGCCGCTCATCACGCCGATTTGCGACGACCTTGGGCTCAGCCGCTCTGCAATGGGTTTGGTGTTGGGTGCGTGGGCCATGGTGTACATCGCCGCCGCGATTCCGTCTGGGACCTTGCTTGATCGGATCGGCACGCCCAAGGGTGTTGCGATCGGTATCTTCATCATCGCTGCTTCCGGATTTGCGCGAGCCCTGGCGGTCGACTTCGTGACCTTATTCATCGCGGTCGGTCTCTTTGGCCTTGGCGGCCCGCTCATGTCGGTGGGCGCACCCAAGCTGATCGCGCAATGGTTCGATTCGAAAGAACGCGGGACGGCGGTCGGCATCTATATGACTGGCCCCTTTATTGGCACCGCGCTATCGCTCGCATCCGCCAATAGTGTGTTTATGCCGCTCTTCAATGATAGTTGGCGACTGACGGTCGGTGCCTTCGCAGTGGTCAGCCTGATTGCAGGCTTCGTGTGGCTCGCCGTTGCGCGCGAACCGGCCGCATCGCCAACCGCGTCCACCGAGAGCAAAGGTCACGCCGGGCTGCGGGAATTTGCACCATTGCTGCGCGTGCCGCTAGTGCAAACGGTGTTGCTCATTGCGCTCGCCGGCTTTATGTTCAATCATGCGATTTCGAACTGGCTCGCCGAAATTCTGCGATCACGCGGGCTCGATGCCAGCGCGGCGGGCTTTTGGGCAAGCATGCCAACCCTGGTTGGCATCGTGAGTTCGCTAACGATTCCGCGCTTTGCGGTCGGCAAGCGAAGAATTGATATTCTCACCGGGCTCTATGTCTGCCTTATCGTTGCGACCTTGATGCTCGCATTCACCGATGGCCTGGGGCTTTACATCAGTCTGGTGCTGTTCGGCGTGGCACGCATCATGGGCCCTATTCTGATGCTCGTCCTCATGGAAGCGCCAAAGGTTGACACGCGCAATATGGGCGCGGCAACCGGACTCTACTTTACGGTTGGCGAAATTGGCGGGGTCATCGGCCCGGTTATTATCGGCGTGACCGCTGATCTCACCGGTGGCTTTCAAGGTGGGATCTTCGTGCTGGCGCTGCTCGCCGCATACCTGTTCGTGATGACCTTTAGGCTGCGACGCGTTCTGGCGAAACAGCGGTATGCTTAAGCGATAACCAAACCTGGAGGAGTGCAGTGATCAACATCCTACGCGTCAGCATTGCCATCGCGTCGATCGTGGCCGCATCGTTTTCATTCGCGCAAAGTACCTATCCGGTCAAACCGATTCGCTGGATTGCGCCGTTTCCGCCGGGCGGCTCCAGTGATGTGTTGTCGCGCCTGCTCGGACAAAAGCTTGCTGAACTCCTTGGCCAGCCGATTACGATTGAAAACCGTGGCGGCGCAGGCGGCAATATCGGTTCGGAGTTTGCGTCGAAGCTCCCGGCCGATGGCTACAACTGGCTCTTGGGCAGCAGTCCGGCCCTTGCCACGAATGTGCATCTCTACAAGCGCATGGGCTTTGATCCGCTCAACGATTTCAATCCGGTATCAATGATCGGTGTGAGCGGCTCGGTGTTGGTGGTGCATCCATCAGTCCCCGTCCACACGGTGGCGGATTTGATTGCACTTGCCAAGTCACAACCCGGCAAGCTCAATTACGGTTCGGGTGGCATCGGCACCCCGGCGCATGTCATCACCGAGAGCTTCAAGACGCTGGTCGGCGTCGATATGGTGCATGTTCCGTACAAGGGGACCGGTGTTGCAGTCACTGACCTCGTGGCTGGTCAATTGCATGTGATTTTCTCGGACATGGTGCCCACCATTCCGCAGATCAGGGCAGGCAAGCTGCGCCCGATCGCCGTCACGCTCGCCCAACGCATTGCTGCGCTGCCTGATGTGCCAACACTTGGTGAAGTCGGCGTCGGCATAAAGGTGGGTGAAACATGGTGGGCCTTGATGTTGCCGAAGGGTGCACCGGCACCGATCATCGAACGACTCAACACGGAAATGGGGCGCGTACTCAAGATGCCCGATGTCATCGAACGCATGGGTTCACTGGGTGTAGCGCCCATGCACTCCACGCCCCAGGCGGTGACTGAGCGTATTCATCGCGACTCGCCGGAATTCGGCCGGGTGTTGAAAGCGGCAGGCGTACAGCCGGAGTAACCATGACGCGCGAAGCGCGGGCTACGCCGCCATCGTCATTACATGGCGCGCCAGCTCGTCATGGCGCGCAAACCACACATCGTTGAAACCGCGCATGTACTTGAGCACCGCATGCAGCATCGCGGCCATCGGTGGGCGCGCGCCGAAGTGCGTATGCAGCGTCAGATTCAATAGCGACGGCGATTCGTTTTGATACAGAAAATCAAACGTGTCCTTGTAGACATCATGAAAATCGCGCGGGCTGCCACGTAGCACGCGGTTATCGGTGAAATCACTATGCGGCAGGGCAACCAGCTTGCCGCGACCCGCGGTCACGACATAGGGCAAGTCGGTGTCGTGATAATCGCCATGCCACAGATAGCCTTCGTCGGCAAGAATCCCAGCGGTATGTGCGGTGGGCGTCATGCGCGGACTCGCCCAGCCGGTTGGCCGCACCCCCACGACTGATTCAATCACCTGCGTACAACGGCGAATCAACGCCCGCTCTTCATCGGCCGTGCAATACGGCATGAACATGTCCTGGGTATACGAATGCCCGGCGATCTCATGCCCTTTGGCAATGAGCGCCTTGGCTGCTTCCGGAAAACGTTCGATCGTCTTCGCATTGGCCGCGATGGTCGCCTTGATGCCGAACGAATCGAACAGCCGCATGAGACGCCATATGCCGGTGCGCCCGCCATAGTGGGCCCATGAGATGCCTTGCAAGTCGGTTACGCCTTCGCGCAAGCCACTTGCCATCGGACCATAGGGCGGTGCCTTGCCATCCGGCCAGCTTTCGAACATGACGGTGACCATCACGGCAAGGCGGGCGCCGTTTGGCCATTGAATAGGTGAAGTGGATTCCATTACGAAGCGGCTTGATGAGGCAAAGGGGCCCCATTGTGCCGTCATTCCCGATTTGAGGAACGTCGCACGCACCTCCCACTGCGCTCGTCAGGCCGCCGCCTTCATTTGCTTTTGATAGAGGAATTCAAGCAGGGCATGACGACAACGCAGATAACGCGGGTCGTCTGAGAGCGTGAGACGGTCGCGTGGTCGCGGCAGATCGACGGTGACGATATCGCCGATGCGTGCGTTGGGGCCATTGGTCATCATCACGATGCGATCCGACAACAGGATCGCTTCGTCGATGTCGTGAGTCACCATGACGACGGTACTCTTGGTCGCCGCGACGATCTTCATGAGTTCGTCTTGCAAATAAGCACGCGTCAGAGCATCGAGTGCACCGAAAGGTTCATCCAGCAGCAGCATTTTTGGTTCGATCGCCAGCGCCCGCGCGATGCCCACGCGCTGCTTCATGCCACCCGAAATTTCGCCTGGCAATTTATTCGCGGCGTGGCCAAGATTCACCAACTCGAGCGCACGCGTGGTCCGCGCGTGGAGTGCTCCCTTGGATTCCTTACGCTTAAATACCCGCTCAACTGCAAGGTAGACATTCTCAAAGCAGGTGAGCCACGGCAGCAGCGAATGATTCTGGAACACCACGCCGCGGTCCGGACCAGGACCCGCGATTTCGCGATTGGCCAAGAGAACGTGTCCGGTCGTGGGCGGAATGAGTCCGGCGATCGTATTGAGCAGCGTGGACTTGCCGCATCCGGAGTGCCCGATCAGCGTGACGAACTCGCCCTTCTTGACGTCAAGATCGATGCCGGTGAGCGCGGTGAAGGACACGCGCCGGGCCGAGAAGGTGACCCCGAGCCCTTCAATTTGCAGAAAGCGATCCATGGCAGTTTTTAGTGTCCCGAGTCATAACTGAAGCGCTTGGCAATCATGATCAACAGATATTCGAGCATCAGGCCCACCATGCCGATGACCAGGATGGCAATGATGATGTGTTCGACCTTGAGGTTGTTCCACTCGTCCCACACCCAAAAGCCGATGCCGACACCGCCAGTGAGCATCTCTGCCGCGACAATCACGAGCCACGCGACGCCGATCGACAAGCGCACGCCGGTGAGCACATGGGGGAGCGCAGCCGGAAACAGGATCTTCGTGAAGATCTTCCATTCGGACAGATCCAACACCCGCGCGACGTTCAAATAATCCTTGGGTACCTGTCGCACCCCGGCCGCGGTATTGAGGATCATCGGCCATATCGAACAAATGAAGATGGTCCAGGTCGCCGCCGGGTCGGCCTTCTTGAAAACGAGCAGACCAATCGGCAACCACGCCAATGGCGACACCGGTCGCAGTAAGCTGATGATCGGTGCGACCATGTTCGACAAATACGCAAAGCGCCCAACCAGAAACCCCAACGGAATCCCGACACAGGCCGCCAACGCAAACCCGATCGCCACCCGGCGCAGCGATGACAGGACATTCCAACCGATGCCTTGATCATTCGGCCCCTTCTCGTAGAAAGGGTTCGCAAACACTTTCAACGCCGCATCCCACACCTTGAGCGGTCCCGGCAGATCGGGGCGGATATTGGCAACGACCGTCCAGATCGCCAGAAAGACCGCGATGCCAAGCGCCCACGCGGTGAGATTGATGAGCCATGCAGGCGTAGGCGGCCTGGCACTTCCCGCAGCCGCCTCTTTACGATTGCGAAGATCCGACAGCGACTCCGCCGACGGATGCGGCGCATTGATCAAGCGGCGTGCAACGCGCGTCGGTTCATTCTTCGGAGGCGCACCCAGCGCAGTAATTGTCGTGGTGAACAAGGCGGGTTCCACTAAGCCACTTTGACTTTGAATGCCGAGGCATACTTCTTCGGATCCTTGCCGTCCCATACCAAGCCATCGAGCAATTTGGAGGTCCGCATCGGATCGCGCGGCATATTGACTTTCGCCATCGTGGCGGCCTGCTTATAGAGATCGATCTGATTGATTTTCTTGGCGACCGCGAGATAGTCGATCTCTTCCTTTAGCAAACCCCAGCGTCGATGCTGGGTGAGAAACCACATGCCATCGGACAGATACGGAAAATTCACCGCGCCATCGTTGAAGAATCGCATGGCGTTCGGGTCATCCCAGGATTTGCCAAGGCCATTCTCATAGCGACCGAGCATGCGCCCGAGAATCACATCGCGATCGGTGTTGACGTAAGCACGATCGGCCACCACCTCGGCGGTTTCACGTTTGGTACTGAGGGAAGTGTCGATGTATCGCGACGCCTCCAGGATCGCTGCAATCGCCGCGCGACTGGCATTCGGATGCTTGGCGACGAAATCGCCGGTGGTGGCGAGCACCTTCTCAGGATGATCCTTCCAGATATCCTGGGTGGTGGCCACGGTAAAACCGATCTTGTCGGCAATCGCGCGCGCATTCCAAGGTTCGCCCACGCAATAGCCATCCATATTGCCCACGCGCATATTGGCCACCATCTGCGGCGGTGGCACGGTGATCACCTTCGCCTCAGAGAATGGATTGATGTCATGCGCGGCCAGCCAGTAATAGAGCCACATCGCATGCGTGCCGGTCGGAAAGGTCTGCGCGAAGGTGTACTCGCGCTTGTTCGCCGACATATACGTTCGCAGCTTCGTACCGTCGGTGACACCCGCGTCGGAAAATTTCTGGGACAGCGTGATCGCCTGGCCGTTCTGGTTGAGCGTCATCAGCACCGCCATGTCTTTCTTATTGCCGCCGATGCCTAATTGCAATCCGTAGACGAGCCCGTAGAGACAATGCGCCATATCGATCTCGCCGCTCACCAGCTTGTCGCGCACCGCGGCCCAGGATGCTTCCTTGGTGGGAATGATCTTGATGCCGTACTTCGCATCGAAGCCCTTGACCGCAGCCATCACCACCGATGAACAATCGGTGAGCGGAATAAAACCGATGCGCAGTTCAGCCTTCTCCGGACGATCCGAACCTTGTGCCCACGCCGACTCGCGCAACGCGGTTGGAATCGAACCGACAATCGAGGCTGCGCCAAGCGCTTTCAAAACGCGGCGGCGATCGATAGGATTGTTTGCAGAGCGTTCGTCATTCATGCAAGAGGTCCCAAGGTCGGTGAGCAGGCATCAGCCCTAGCGTTGATACACATGGTGTAGCTCTTCGCAAGCGCTGTGCCAGCCGGATTGGCGGATCGATACCCGCTGCGAATCAAAGAGTTAGGCGGATCTACCCAGTTGCGCTGCAAAACCTTCTTGGACTGCTGCGGTGCGTCATGCCGCGGGATTGCACAAATGCGAAGCGCGTTCCGGCATCCAGCGAATGGCGCTACGCCGCTTTTCGTTGCGCTGGGTAATATGCGAACAAGGTGCATCCTCACGCGCAAAGTCTCGTGCACCCTGTTTCAGCGCGGCATGACCGCAATCACTATTGGAGCGTCGAATGAACACATGGCAGTTCGGTGAGGTCCGGGTCGACCGCGTAATCGAGTTCGAGCAACCGCTGCTTGGCTGGCAACAACTGCTTCCGGCCGCGACAACAGAAGCCGTCGATCGACAGCGTGCGTACCTCGAGCCGCGCTGGATGGAACCGGGCACCGGCAAGCTCGTCATGTCGTTCCACAGCTTTCTGATCCGCAGCCGTGGCCTCAAGATTCTGGTGGATACCTGCGGCGGCAACGATAAGCCGCGCCCCAACAAGCCGCGCTATCACATGCAGCAGTGGCCCTATCTCGAACGATTAGCATCAACCGGCGTCGCACCGGAAGACATTGACTACGTTCTTTGCACGCACTTGCATGTCGATCATGTCGGCTGGAACACGCGCCTGGTAAATGGTCGCTGGGTGCCGACCTTTCCGAAGGCCAAGTACGTGTTTGCGCGCACCGAATGGGACTACTGGCGCGAACACTACAAGACGGCCGCATTCAAGGACGATCCGTTCTATATCGACAGCGTGCTGCCCGTTATCGAAGCCGGACAAGCGCAGTTCGTCGAATCAACCTTCGCCTTCAACGACGAAGTGATGCTCGTGCCAACGCCCGGCCATACACCAGGACATGTGTACGTGAACATTCGCTCGAAGGGTGCCGAATGCGTGATGACCGGCGACATGATGCATCACGCGCTGCAAGTGGGTGAGCCGGATTGGTCGAGCTGCTTCTGTGTGGACGCTAAACAGTCGGCCCTGTCGCGCCGCGGACTCTTCGAGCGTTATGCCGGCACGCCCACGGTGATCCTACCCGCGCACTTCGCGACACCGACTGCCGGAACAATTGAGCGCTCGGGCTCGACGTGGCAGTATCGATTTCAGGGAACCTAGCCGTAGCGGATGTTTCCCCTCAAATTGCAACGGATGCTCAATCCACCTGCACGCCGGTGCGCCGCACGACATCCGCCCAAAAAGCGAGATCCTCTTTGACATAGCGCTCGAAATCTTCGCGCGAACCGGTGATCGGCACAGCGCCTTGCTCGGTGAGCTTGCCGCGAAATTCTTCGGCATCGATCGCCACACGAATCTCCTTGTTGAGGCGATCAATGATGGCTTTTGGCAATGCAGCAGGCGCCAGCACGCCGTACCAGGTGTAGCTCACCATTGATGGCATGCCGAGTTCCTTGAACGTCGGCACCTCCGGCACGGTCGGCCAACGCTCTTCGCTCGTAATGGCTAGACCGCGCAGGCGGCCCGCACGAACATGCGGCGCGGCTGTCGTCACCGAATCGAAGAAGGTCTGCACCTGGTTGCCAAGCAGATCCTGCAATGCGGGTGCCGCGCCCTTGTAGGCCACATGAAACAGCGCGACCCCGGTGGCCAGGGTGAAACGTTCCGCGAGCAAATGCGTAAGACTGCCCGGACCAAGAATGACATTGTTCAACTTGCCGGGATTCGCTTTGCCGAAGGCAACCAATTGTTCGACGTTTTGCGCAGGGACCGACGGATGTATAGTGAGTACATTAGGGGTCCGCGCAATGCCCGCAACGAGAGCAAAATCGGCGGCCTTGTAAGGCGTCTTCTTGAATACGACGGTATTCACGATGGGGATGCTCGTTGCCATCAGCAACGTATATCCATCGGGCGCTGCCTTCGCCACGGCATCGGCGCCGATCATCGTCACGCCCCCCGCGCGATTTTCCACGACCACCGGTTGCCCAAGCGCCACCTGCAGGCGCTGCGCGGTAATGCGCCCAAGAATATCGGTCGGGCCACCCGCGGGGTATGGAACGATCAGGCGAATCGCTCGATTCGGATACTCCTGTCCGAATGCATGCCCACACGCGAGAACAAAAGTCACTGCCAAGCAAATTGACTGTCGCCGGTTCATTCGCATCAAAGCGCCTCCTAGGTTACCGCTAGGGTAGCAAACCGGCGCGTCCGGCACTCCATCTGCACATCACAGTGAAAATTCCGCCGCTGTTACAAATCAGAGCGGATTGCGCGTTGACTTGGTCGCGAAAAAAGCGCCCACTAGAACCACTCTGGAAACGCGGTATGAGATGAATTCTCAAACCAAGACTGACAAGCCGGTTACCGAATATGTGTTTCGCTGTTGTGCGCGCCACCGCTCGTGGATGCGCCTGAGGCGAAAACGCGGCGACCACCCTCAACGACTCGTTTGAGGATTTGTTTGGACCGCGCCACCGGAGTGTTTGGTGAAAGCGTAAATGTAGTGAATGCGTAAGTGTGGTGAATGCGTAAGTACCGTGTGATTGGTCAATGGAGGGAACATCTATCGATGAAGCTTCTGACAGCACGACCCACGCGCCGGCAAGAGGCCGGCATACGTTGCGCTAGCGCGACGACATAGCGCCACAGACAGTGGCAGCAAAGCCCCTAGATACATGTGAGGGGCTTTGCGTTTTTACAGACACTAGAACAAAGTCATCTGCGACCCTCTGCCAGGCGGGCCGGGCGGACGGAACCGCGATGTGTCGAGCGGCTCGTGATAGCGCTCATTCAAGCCCAATTGCTTGCAGGCACGATCGAATCGTTTTGCAATCAGCGCCGCAAAATTGCCGATGCCCGATTGGCGCTCACCGAACGTCGACACGTAATCTTTCCCACCGCGCATTTGCCGCACCAGGCTCATGACATGTTCCGCTTTCAATGGGACGTGGGTGGTCAGCCACTCCTTGAAAAGCGGCGCGACTTCATAGGGCAGGCGCAGCAGCACATAGCCCGCTTCGGTGGCCCCCGCCTCGCGCGCGCGTTCGAGAATCTCTTCAATAAATCGATCATTCAAGAACGGGATGACCGGCGCGATCATCACGCCAACCGGAATACCGGCATCGGCAAGCCGCCTGATCGCCGCTAATCGACGGTACGGCGCCGCGGCACGTGGCTCGAGTTGGCGCGCAAGCTGTGCGTCAAGACTGGTCACCGAAATGAAGGCGCGCACCAGGCGATGCTCGGCCGCGTGCCGCATCAAATCGATGTCCCGCTCGATCAACGCATTCTTGGTGATCACGCTAAATGGGTGATTGCATGCAGTCAGCACCTCGATGATCGACCGCGTAATACGCAACTCACGTTCAATCGGTTGATAGGCATCGGTATTCACGCCGATGGCGATCGATTTGCATACATACCGCGATGCGGCAAGATCTTGCCGCAACAGCTCGCTCGCGTTGATCTTGGCGAACAAGCGCGTTTCGAAATCAAGCCCCGGCGATAATCCAAGATAGCCATGCGACGGACGCGCATAGCAGTAGCTGCAGCCATGCTCGCAGCCGCGATAAGGATTGACGGAATATTCGAACGGAAGATCGGGCGAGTCGTTGCGCGAAATGATGGACTTCGCAATCTCTTTGGTCACAACCGTCTTTAGAGGAGAAAGCGGTTCGCTGCTCGAGTCATGCACCCAACCATCGTCTTCCTCTTCACGCGAAAACCGCTCGAAGCGACCTTCTATATTGGACGACGCGCCCCGACCTTTGAGGGGCGCGCCCTTATCGCCTCGTGTTGTTTTTATTGCCATACTAATATTATATACAGGCTACGATAAGTGGATAAAACGATGTTGGATTGCGTGCGCGCGGTCCTACGCGGATGATGAATCCGTGCCGCGATCATCTCGCATCGAATGTCGATGTGAACGGTGTCATTGTGAAAGCCACCGCTAAAGATCGACCCATCACGCGCCGTTGATACCTACAAGTTAGGTTGTCACCGGAGATTCCCATGCATGCGATCAGTACAGCAATGATTTCACCCCGCGCCTCTCCCCACCCAAATTGGGCGCCAATCGAAGACCAGCAACCCGCGCAGGGCGTATCACGTCGGGACACTCAACGCGTCCACGATCACGGACGGCACGACGAACCGCGGGCTCGCGGCACGCAGTTCGCGCAAAAGGCCATCCACACCGAAGTGATGAGCCGTCTGCGCGCGAGTTTTCAATTCACCGCGACGCCATCACTAGCTGGCCTTGCACCCGATCAACAGGCCGCACAGAATTTCGCGGCTGCCGCCGGACAAGTGCTGGCGCCCGGCGGTAACGGTGCGCAGGCACTGCAAGACAGCGTCGAACTTGGCTTGCAAGATGCCGCCCAGCAATTGCAGGGGCTAGGCGTTCCTCCTGAAGATATTTTCGCCGCCGCGGACGCTCTGCGCGGGCAACTGCAAGGGCTCATTAGCGCATCCGGCGCGCAAGCTGAGATCGCGGTCAGCGGGCGCCTCGACCAAAAGCAGAAGACAAAGCTTGAGATCGTCACCCAAGAAGGCGACGTCGTGAAGCTTAGCCTGCGGACCCGTCTCACGACGACGCTATCGGGTGCCGCAGTCAATGGCGCGAACGGAACAACTTCGATGGTGCAGGGCACCACGATTGTCGGCAGCAAGCTGGAACTCTCGGTCGATGGCAACCTGAACAGCGAAGAAGTCGCCGCGATCCGCGACGTGCTGATCGCCGTCGAGCAGTTAGCGGAAGATTTTTTCAGTGGCGATGTCGCGGCGGCCTTTGCAGCGGCAAGCGATCTTGGCATCGACGGCGAGCAACTTGCGTCGGTAGCCATCAAGATGAGTGCCAGGCAACGGATTACGACCACCGGATTCTTAAGCCAGCCGGTCGTAGGAAACGTGCCGCCCGCGCCGCAACCAGCGCTTGCCGCCCCATCGACGGTCGCGCCCGTCGATGCAAGTCTGGCAACGCCGGCGACACCACTGCCTGCGGCAACGCCTGAAGCGCCAGCCGCCGCACCGACGGGGCCCGCTGCAACGCTCCCACCGGACGCAGCGGCGCCGGCCGTCACTGCTGTGCCGGTGCCAGCCGAATCCCCTATCGGCAGTATCGGGCGCTATCTCACGCAAGTGCTGCGCGGCTTGAGCGAGGACGCATCATCGATGAATCTTCGACTGAAGTTCGATCTGCTGTTATCGGCAACGCTGCTACGCGCCGCACCGGCCGCAACCGCAACGAATGCCGCGATCGCGAAACTAGAGGAAGCGACGAACGCGCTCGCGTGATGGCCCGACCATCGCGATGCGGGTTTAATCCGCGACTGCGATACCGCTAGCGCTCGATGCCCGCGCTAGCGGGTCTGGTGATAGGGTCTGGTGATATATAGGTTCTAGCGAGCGCGCGTATACGCGGGTTTATCGAGCGTACCGCCAAGCGCAGCCGTCCCGCGCGAAATCCCGCCGGGCGTACGCATCTCCGCGATGAATTGGCCGCTCACCGCTCCTTTTGCATCGGTGACCCGATGGGGCGCGAGCGTCTTGAACTCCCGATCCTGGCGAAGCACGCTGAGCAATTCGTTCGTCAGATTAATGAGGGGTGGGATATCCCGCGTGTGGTCAACACCGGCCAAGACATTGAGGTGACCCTGAACACCTGCCAAGGCCGTAATCGCCGGGACGCTCACGCGACCGGATTCCACGGCATCGAGCACGCCGTCGACAAACACTTTGTACTGTTCACGTGCACCGGCCGCACTCGACTGCCGGATCGAGACCTCATGCAGTTCCGCCGTCTGTCGCGAGTCAGAGATCGTCTGATAGACCAGCACCGTGGCCATCGGCGCAATGATCACGAGAAACTGCAGCGCGATCCGCTGCTTCAGCGAACGCGATGAAATCATTGCGACCCTCGCCCGCGCGGCGCGGCGAGTGATAAACGTTGAATGACGGTGACGCCATCAGGCGGACTACTTGCCGTGTAGCCAACCGCCCCAGGGGGTTTGCGCACGAACTCGATCGTTGCATGGTCCGTTTCACGTGAGACCGGCGGATTGATGCCGTCGCGAAAGGACTTGCGCGCCCACCAGATATCGTAGCGGGCGGCCGTCATGCCAAGCACGGTCGTAGTAAATGGCATCCGTACCGTGGCGTTATGAATCGGCACGACGCGCGTGGAACCGGCAAAGAGCAGATCACCCAGATACACCTCTTTGATGTCATCGGCGGCAATCGCGAGTCCCGGGTGGGCGATCACGTAGAGTTCCTGCGCGAGGATCAATTGGGAACACAGCAAGGCGAACACCCCAAGCAACAGCTTGGTCAATCCGCATTGCCGACGGCCTCTAGAATCGAATCGCATATTGGAATCGAATCTCGTTCTGCCCAGTAGGCGCCGGGTCCCATTTCCGGGTGCGATTCACTTCAAATTTGAGCGCCGCCGTCGAACTTAAATCGAATCGCACACCTGCCACTTGCCGCGCGTAAGAACGCCCGGACGTTTGCAGCGCAAAGTACGGATCATTCTGGTCGAGCACCGATCGCTCAATCCGCCCAAATGGCACCCAAGCGCCAAGGCGCACGCCCAAGTGAAGGAATCCGGCCCAGCTGCCATGGCGGCCCGCACCGCTCGCTTTATTGTTGAAGCGATAATATTCGGTGATGACTTCAAGGCGGTCGCCCTCGTAGACGCCGTAACCACCCAGCATCCCCACGCGCATGACATTGGGCGGCGTGGTGTCGTCGCGAACCGCAAACTGCATGCCGTGCACGCCCGCGGCGAAGCCGCGCAGCGCACCGGCAAAACGATAACCAAGATTGAACCCGGCGAGCAGACCGCCGTGATCCGTCCCAGCAATATTCGGGGTGAGCACGCCGCTCTTGATGCCCGGATTATTCCCGGTGAATACATCGTAAGTGACGCGGCCGTTGCCAAGTCGGATGACGCCATTGGTCCATAGCCCCACCACATGCGCCGGAATGATGCCGCCGCGATCTTCGAAGTCGATGAAACGCGGCCGCAGAATGGAAGGCTGGAACTGCTGACCATGATGAAACGCGGTATTCCAATAGCCGTACGGCGTATGAAACCGCCCAACCCATGCGGTGAGCGCATCGCTGAATGCATAGCCAAGCTGCAAGCGCTCCAGATCGGTGTGCAATTCGCCATGCTCATCGACTTCAAAAACCATTTCGATGAGTGCGCGGGCGTTGTTCTCGAAATTCGGCGCGAGATAGAAATCCAGCGACCCGACGCTGAAACCGCGTTTTCCTCCGCGACTGAGATAGCCCGATCCAACGTCCGCGAATCCGCGCAATGGAATCGGTGGAATGGTCACATGCAGTCCACTGCCGGTCGGTGCAGCAGCACCGCCGTGATCGTGTCCGGAAGGTGAATCCACCGGTGCATCGGGTGTCGCGGTTGAGGGCGGCGACCCGACCCGCCCTTCGAGTTCGCGGACCCGCGCACCCAGGGACTCAATCAGGCGGTTGCTTTCATCAAGGCGACGCTCGATATCGGCGTTCCTCGCCGCATCCGTTTGGGCAAGCACAGTCGCCGGTAACACCGCAATGATGCCGGTTGCCACCAAACTGGCCGCAACACAGCATCGCATCAACCAACGGGGCATATTAGGTAATTCTAATTTACATTAGAAAGTGACATAATTAAACCTTCGAGACCACCCGTAAGAGGCTGTCATGGCGCGTACCGCTGGAGGGGTGAAGGATCTTGCGTGGGCGCGTGAGCAGGTATCGAAGGCGCGTAGTGCCGATGATCTGCGGGAAGCGCAAGCGAT
>CAMDRJ010000074.1 GCA_945906755.1 Klebsiella pneumoniae
GCGCGATGCAGAACAGCATGCGACTTGGCGCCCAGGGTATCAAGATCATGAGTGCCGGGCGCTTGAACGGCATCGAGATCGCGCGGACCGAGTGGTACCGCGAAGGCCGCGTGCCGCTCCATACGCTGCGCGCCGATATCGACTACGGCTTTTCCGAAGCGAAAACGACCTACGGCGTCATCGGTGTGAAGGTCTGGATCTACAAGGGCGATGTGCTCGCGAAAAACGAGCAGCCCTCGATTTCCATGCCGCCCCCACCGCCGCCACCGGAGCCCGAAGCGCCGCGCCGCGGCCGCAAGACCTTGTCACGGCCTGGTGGTGCGGGAAGACCCGATGCACCCCCACCTGCGCCGGAAAAACCCAAGGGGCCACCCACACGAACGCGCGTGAAAAAGAGCGAAGCGGGTGGGGATACCAAACCTGATGCCGCCGCCACACCGGCGGCGGACGCTAACGCGCCGAAGCCTGGCCCGCGTCGTGTTGTAAAGAGTCCTGGAGGCGGTGATGCTTCAACCAGCTAGAACCAAGTACCGCAAACAACAAAAGGGTCGCAACAAAGGCGTTGCGACGCGCGGCAACAAAGTGTCGTTCGGTGAATTCGGCCTGAAGGCCATCGATCGCGGTCGCCTTACGGCGCGCCAGATCGAAGCCGCTCGACGTGCCATGACGCGCCACATTAAACGGGGTGGTCGCATCTGGATTCGGATTTTCCCGGACAAGCCGATTTCCCAAAAGCCCGCTGAAGTGCGGATGGGTAACGGCAAGGGTAATCCGGAGTATTTCGTCGCCGAAATTCAACCCGGCAAAGTGCTGTATGAGATGGATGGTGTCGCGGAAAATCTGGCGCGCGAGGCGTTTGCGCTTGCTGCGGCCAAATTGCCCTTGAAAACATCATTCGTACATCGACAGGTAGGATGATCCGCCATGAAGGCCTCAGAACTCCGCAAGAAAGACACCGCTGAATTGAAGAAGGAACTCAGCGAATTGCTGCGCGCGCATTTTTCGCTTCGTATGCAGAAGGCGACGCAGCAACTTACCAACACGACGCAACTTGGCCGGACGCGCCGCGACGTTGCTCGCGTGCAGACGATCCTGGCTGAGAAAACACGGGTGCCCCAATCATGACCGAACCCCAGGTAGCCGCTGTTCGCAAAACCACCGTACGGTCTTTGACCGGGCGGGTGGTGAGCGACAAGATGCAAAAGACCGTCACCGTGCTGATCGAGCGCCGGGTCGCCCATCCATTGGTTGGCAAGACCATCACGCTCTCGAAGAAATACCACGCGCATGACGAGAAGGATGAATACAAGGAAGGCGACCTCGTCACCATCGAGGAATGCCGGCCGCTTTCCAAGACCAAGACTTGGCGTGTGACCGCACTGGTTGAGCGCGCCAAGGCGTACTGATCGTTTTTGCGACCGCATCCTATTAAATGGAGGCGGAATGAAATCCCCCGCTACGCCGCCCCCTTTATCAAGGTGGGATGTTTGATGGGGGAAAGACAAAGGGTTGCCAGTCCAAGGAATTAGTTGTTATACTCTTCGGCTCTTCGCGTCCTCAACACAGCGAAGCATAGTAGGTGGCTCTCCGTAACCATTGCAACGAACGCAATCTTAGCGGCGAGCTCCCAAAATTTCCCGAACGGGATCCAAGACTGACCGCATTTCGGGCGCTCATGGCGCCCTCCAGCGGGACAAGTTGGAGCAGAAAAAATGATTCAGATGCAAAGCCTGTTGGACGTTGCCGACAATACCGGCGCGCGCTCCGTGATGTGCATCAAGGTGCTGGGCGGGTCCAAGCGTCGATACGCTGGGATCGGCGACATCATCAAGGTGAGCGTCAAGGATTGCGCCCCACGTGGTCGCGTCAAAAAAGGTGAGATCCACCATGCCGTCGTCGTGCGAACCGCCAAGGGCGTGCGCCGGCCGGATGGTTCGCTGATCAAGTTCGATACGAATGCCGCAGTGCTGCTCTCGAACAAGTTCGAGCCGATCGGCACGCGTATTTTCGGTCCGGTGACGCGCGAGCTGCGCACCGAGCGCTTCATGAAAATCGTGTCGCTCGCCCCGGAAGTTCTTTAAAGAGGCGCACATGCAAAGAATTCGCAAAGGCGATGACGTCATGGTCATCGCAGGACGGGACAAAGGCAAGCGCGGCAACGTCGTGCAGCACGTCGGTGACGAACACCTGATCGTGGAAGGCGTGAATCGCGTGAAGAAGCACCAGCGCCCCAACCCGATGAAGGGTCAGCAGGGCGGCATCATCGACAAGGCCATGCCGATTCACATCTCGAACATTGCCCTATTTAATTCGCAGACCGGCAAACCGGACCGCATCGGCATCAAGACGATCGGCACCGGTGCGGAAGAGCGAAAAGTGAGAATTTTCAAATCGACGGGTGAGCTCGTCGATCCGGTGAAGTAAGAGGACTGCGGAAGGCCCATCAATGGCACGTTTGCTTGAGTTCTATCAAAAGACGGTTGTTCCCGATCTCGTCAAGAAGTTCGGGTACACGAGCGTCATGCAGGTTCCGCGCATTCAGAAAATAACGCTGAACATGGGCGTTGGTGAAGCGACGTCTGACAAAAAGATTCTCGATAACGCGGTCGGTGATCTCACGAAGATCGCCGGTCAAAAGCCCGTGCTCACCAAGGCGCGGAAGTCGATTGCGACGTTCAAGATCCGCAAAGACTACCCGGTCGGTTGCATGGTGACCTTGCGCGGCAAGCGGATGTATGAATTTCTCGATCGCCTGATTTCGGTTTCGATTCCGCGCGTACGTGACTTTCGCGGCATCTCGAATCGCGCGTTCGACGGCCGGGGCAATTACAACCTCGGCGTAAAAGAGCAGATCATTTTCCCCGAAATCGAGTACGACAAGATCGATGCGATTCGAGGCATGAACATCAGTATCACCACCACCGCGCGAAACGACGATGAAGCGCGTGCGCTGCTTCAAGCGTTCAAGTTCCCGTTGAGAACCAACTAGACTGGGTCGGCAATGGCAAAGACGTCAATGATTAACCGAGAAAAGAAGAAGCGCCTCACGGTCGAGAAGTACAAGACTCGTCGCGCCGAACTGGTTGCGGTCATCGAAAATCCACGGCTCTCCGATGATGAGAGGCAGATGGCGCGGGATAAATTCCATCAGCTGCCGCGCAATTCATCCCCCTCGCGTATGCGTAACCGCTGCCAGATCACCGGCCGCCCGCGTGGGACTTATCGAAAATTCGGGCTGGGGCGCACGAAACTGCGCGAAGCCGCGATGCGCGGAGAAATTCCGGGCCTCGTCAAGGCCAGCTGGTAGGAGAGGCGAGCGATGAGCATGACCGATCCAATCGCCGACATGTTGACGCGCATTCGCAATGCGCAAAGCGTCGGTAAGACCAATGTTTCGATGCCCTCTTCGAAGATCAAGATGGCGATCGCAAAAGTACTGCAAGACGAAGGCTACATCGAAGGCTATCTGGTGCGCTCCGAGACAGGCAAGAACCAAATGGAAATCGGCCTTCGCTATTACGCCGGTCGTCCGGTTATCGAGAAGATCGAACGGATCAGCCGCCCGGGCTTGCGCGTCTATAAAAGCACCCACGATATTCCGACCGTGCTGAACGGCTTGGGCGTGGCCATTGTCTCGACGTCGCAAGGCGTCATGACCGATCGCAAAGCGCGCGCTACCGGTGTCGGTGGCGAAGTGCTCTGCATCGTGGTCTAAGGAGGCAAGACTTATGTCCCGCGTAGGCAAAAGCCCCGTCACGGTGCCCAAGGGCGTCGAGGTTAACGTATCGGCGGCACAGATTTCCGTCAAAGGCCCGCTTGGCACCTTGTCGCAGCAATTGAGCGACGTGATTCGTATCAAGAAAGACGGCGACATCATCACCGTCGAGCAAACGGATGAAAGCAATCGCTCGAACGCCATGTCCGGCACGACGCGAGCGCTGTTGGCCAACATGATCCAGGGCGTAACAAAAGGATTCGAGCGCAGGCTGAGTCTGGTTGGGGTCGGTTATCGTGCTGCGGTAGCCGGTGACAAACTGAATTTGACGTTGGGCTTCTCGCATCCGGTGGTCCATCCGATGCCAAAGGGCGTGAAGGCCGAGACGCCGACGCAAACGGAAATCATTATCAAGGGCATCGACAAACAACAAGTCGGGCAAGTGGCCGCCGAAGTGCGCGCATACCGCCCCCCGGAGCCCTATAAGGGCAAGGGTGTTCGTTATATCGACGAGCGGGTCATCATCAAAGAGACCAAGAAGAAGTAATCGAATCGTTTAGAGGCGTATATGAAGGACAAAAACGTTGCACGGTTGCGCCGGTCGCGCCAAACCCGCCTGAAGATCGCGGAGTTGCGCGTACCGCGGCTGGCCATTCACCGGACCAACACGCATATCTACGCCCAGCTTTACTCGGATGACGGTACGCGTGTGCTCACCAGTGCCTCGACCGTCGAGAAGGAAGTGCGCGCGACCATTCCAAACGGCGGCAACAAGAACGCGGCCGTTGCAGTTGGCAAGCGGATTGCTGCCAAGGCAAAAGCACTAGGTATCGAGAGCGTTGCATTTGATCGTGGTGGTTTCAGATACCACGGTCGTGTGCAGGCCCTCGCCGATGCGGCCCGCGAAGGCGGCCTCAAGTTCTAATCACGGAGACCTGAGCAATGGCAAGAATGCAACGAGTGCAGGCATCCGAAGAACGGGGTGACGGACTGCGCGAAAAGATGGTGGCAGTCAACCGCGTGACCAAGGTGGTGAAGGGTGGTCGTATTCTCGGTTTTGCTGCATTGACGGTTGTGGGCGATGGCGACGGTGCCGTCGGCATGGGCAAAGGCAAAGCGCGTGAAGTTCCGGTCGCGGTGCAAAAGGCGATGGATGAAGCGCGCCGCCGGATGTTCAAGGTCAGCCTGAAGAACGGTACCTTGCATCACACGGTGGTGGGCAAGCACGGCGCCGCGACGGTGCTGATGCAACCGGCCGCCGAAGGAACCGGCATTATCGCGGGCGGTCCAATGCGTGCGGTATTCGAAGTGCTTGGCATTACCAATGTTCTTGCCAAGTGCCTTGGTTCGACTAATCCCTATAACGTCGTGCGCGCGACTCTCGATGGTCTGCGCGCCATGCGAACGCCGGCCGAAATCGCCGCCAAGCGTGGCAAGACGGTTGAAGACCTGACGGCTTAGGACGACGACATGGCGACGACCAAGACTGTGAAAGTAACGCTCGTAAAGAGCCCGAACGGTTGCAAGACGACGCACAAGGCCACCGTGAAGGGCCTTGGGCTGCGAAGAATCAATCACACGGTAGAACTGCCCGACACACCGGAAGTCCGAGGCATGATTCAGCGCGTGAATTACCTGGTTCGAGCCGAGAGTTAACGAGGAATAATTGAACAAGGGGGCTCGCCCCCTCGTAACACCCCGAAAAATATGGTCACGCTGATTGCGCGAGAAAGCTTAATCAGCGCTTCCTTAAAGTAAGTACCCTGCGAGTTATCGCCTGCGGCCAATTGTGGTTCTACGACAAACCGGCTCAGCGACAAAGCGCTCAAGGATAAAAGCTATGCAGTTGAACGATCTCAGCCCGGCACCGGGCTCCAAAAAAAACCGCCGTCGCGTCGGTCGCGGCATTGGCTCGGGCCTGGGCAAGACAGCGGGCCGCGGCCATAAGGGTCAGAAATCGCGTTCGGGCGGCTTTCATAAAGTCGGCTTTGAAGGCGGCCAGATGCCCCTGCAGCGTCGCTTGCCGAAGCGTGGCTTTACGTCCTCGTTGAAAGCGGTGACCGCTGAGGTTCGGCTCGGTGATCTCAGCGTGCTGGAAGGCGATACGTTTGATTTCAAAGCGTTGAAGGCAGCGGGCGTCGTGCCGATCCGATCGATCCGTGCGCGCGTTATCCTCGCGGGTGCGATTACCCGCAAGATCAATCTTTCCGGTCTCATGGTGACCAAAGGTGCCAAGGCCGCGATTGAAGCGGCAGGTGGTACGGTCGCAGCGGTCGAAGCGCAGGCGGTGAGCGCGAAAGAACGCGAAGAGAACATGAAGGAAATCGATGTTAAGCGTGAGAAGGCGCGCGAAGTCGCCGCCAAGGTCACGCCTACCAAGGCACCGGTGAAGAAGAAGAAAGTAGTTGAAGCAGGCGGTGGCGGCGGTGGTGGTGATGCCAAGGCGGGCGCCAACCGCGGCCCCAAACCGGCAGGCGGCAAGCCGGCGAAATCGAAGTAACCGAAGTAACCGAAGTAACACGCGACATTGCACGATTAACGAGAAACGGATCTGATTAAACGTGGTCACTGCAGCCTCACAACTCGGTAAAACGGGTAAATATGGCGATCTCAAGAAGAGGCTTCTCTTCTTGTTGGGGGCCTTGATCGTCTTTCGTATCGGCGCGCATATTCCCGTGCCCGGTATCGATCCGATCGAGCTCGCCAAGCAGTTCCAAAGTCAGCAAGGCGGCATTCTCGGTCTGTTGAACATGTTCTCCGGTGGCGCGCTATCGCGATTCACCATCTTCGCGCTTGGTGTCATGCCCTATATTTCGGCATCGATCATCATGCAGCTTATGAGCACGGTGTCGCCGCGTCTTGAGGCGCTCAAGAAAGAGGGCCAGTCCGGTCAACGCGTGATCACCAAGTACACGCGTTATTTCACGGTTGTCCTCGCGCTGTTCCAGGCGGTTGGCATTTCGATTTCGCTTGAGTCGGTGCCTAATCTCGTGTTGGACCCGGGCCTCATGTTCCGGTTTGTTACCGTCACGACCCTCGTCACGGGCACGATGTTCGTCATGTGGTTGGGCGAGCAGATCACCGAACGCGGGCTTGGCAACGGCATCTCGATCATCATCTTCGCTGGCATCGCCGCAGGGCTACCATCGGCGATTGGCGGATTGTTCGAACTGGTTCGCACCGGCGCGATGCATCCTCTGACGGCGATCGCGATTGTTGCTGCCGTTATTCTGGTGACGTGGTTCGTGTGCTTCGTCGAACGCGGTCAGCGGAAGATCCTCGTCAACTACGCCAAGCGGCAAGTGGGTGCGCGTACCATCGTTGGTGGACAAAGCTCGCATCTGCCGTTCAAGCTCAACATGGCCGGTGTTATCCCACCGATCTTCGCCTCCTCAATTATTCTGTTCCCCGCCACGATTGCTCAGTGGTTTGGTGGCGCCGACGGTGCAACCTGGTTAAAAGACCTCGCTGCGGAGATGTCACCGGGCCGGCCGATCTACGTCATCCTGTATGCCGTGTTCATCATCTTCTTCTGCTTTTTCTACACGGCGATTCAGTACAACCCCAAGGAAACCGCGGATAACCTGAAGAAGAGCGGTGCGTTCGTCCCAGGTATTCGTCCGGGCGATCAGACTGCGCGTTATCTCGAACGCATCCTGCTTCGCCTGACCTTGGTCGGTGCGGTGTATGTAACGGTGATCTGCCTGTTGCCTGAGTTTTTAATCTTGAAGTGGAACGTGCCGTTTTATTTCGGCGGAACATCGCTCCTGATTATTGTTGTTGTGACGATGGATTTCATGGCGCAGGTACAGGCGTACCTGATGACGCATCAGTACGAGAGTTTGCTGAAGAAGGCAAACTTCAAAGGGGGCGGGTCCCCGATGCTTCGCTAACCATGTCCAAAGAAGATGTGATCCAAATGCAGGGTGAGATCGTTGAAACCCTGCCCAACGCAACTTTTCGAGTCAAGCTGGAGAACAACCACGTTGTCTTGGGGCATATCTCCGGAAAAATGCGGATGCACTACATCCGGATTTTGCCGGGCGACAAGGTAACGGTAGAGCTGACTCCGTACGATTTATCGCGCGGGCGCATCGTCTTTCGGGCCAAGTAGGCCCGACCGATACGAGCGACAAGGAGAGAGAAATGAAAGTCATGGCGTCGGTGAAAAAGCTGTGCCGTAACTGCAAGGTGATCCGACGCAAGCGCGTGGTGCGGATTATCTGCGTCAACCCGCGTCATAAACAGCGGCAGGGTTAGGCAGGCAAGTCCTTCCTAGGCCGCATTTGCGAACGTAATAGCGAACGAAAGCACGGAGCGAACAATGGCGCGTATTGCCGGAGTCAACATCCCGAATCACCAACACGCATGGGTCGCGTTGCAATCGATCTATGGTGTGGGCCGGACCCGATCGAAAGCGATCTGCGCGGGTGCGCGCATTGCTGAAACGACCAAGATCAAGGATCTGTCCGAGACTGACATGGAGCGCCTGCGCGAGCAAGTGTCCAAGATCACGATCGAGGGCGATCTGCGCCGTGAAGTCTCCATGAACATCAAACGGCTCATGGATCTTGGCTCTTACCGTGGCCAGCGGCATCGCAAAGGCTTGCCGCTTCGTGGTCAGCGCACGCGTACCAATGCGCGGACGCGCAAGGGTCCACGCAAGGCCGCGATCGCCGGCAAAGCAGCGCCAGGCAAGACCTGATCCACCCGACACTCATCGCAACGCGCGCACACGTACCGTCTTAGGAACCGCTCATGGCAAGACCAGCAAGCAATCAAACCAACGCCAATGCCGCCGCCGCACGCGTGCGCAAAAAGGTGCGCAAGAACGTTACCGAAGCGGTCGCGCATGTGCACGCCTCGTTCAACAACACGATCATCACCATCACCGACCGCCAGGGCAACACGCTCTCGTGGGCAACCTCGGGTGGCGCAGGGTTCAAAGGTTCGCGTAAAAGCACACCTTTTGCTGCGCAGGTGGCTGCCGAAAAAGCAGGGCGTGTGGCGGTTGAATGTGGCGTGAAGAATATTGAAGTCCGTATCAAGGGTCCTGGCCCAGGTCGAGAGTCGGCAGTTCGCGCACTCAACGCGCTTGGGATCAAGGTGAGCAGCATTTCCGACGTGACGCCGGTTCCGCATAACGGATGCCGCCCACCCAAGCGTCGTCGCATCTAACGATTCAGGAGCAAAGCCGTGGCTCGTAATCTGGACGCCAAGTGCCGGCAATGCCGGCGTGAAGGTGAGAAGCTGTACCTGAAGGCCAGCAAGTGCTTCACCGACAAATGCGCGATCGATCGGCGCAGCTATCCGCCTGGTCAGCATGGGCAGAAGCAAGGCCGCAAATCGGGCTATGCAACCCAATTGCGCGAAAAGCAAAAGATTCGCAGAACCTACGGCATTCTCGAACGCCAGTTCCGCAAGATCTACTTCGAAGCCGATCGCCGTAAAGGCATCACCGGCGAGAACCTCTTGCAGGTGCTCGAATCGCGGCTCGATACAGTTGCGTTCCGCATGGGCTTTGGCGGGTCGCGCTCTGAATCAAGACAGATCGTTCGTCACAACGCTGTGCTGGTCAATGGTAAGCGTGTGAACATCCCATCGTATCTTTGCCGCCCCGGCGACATCGTCGAAGTGGCGCCCAAGGCAAAAGCCCATCTGCGGATCAAAGCCGCGGCCGAGGCTGCCGAATCACGTGGTTTTCCGGAGTGGCTGGAAGTCGATGCGAAGGCTCTGAAAGGAACCTTCAAGTCGTTGCCGCAGCGCGCGGATCTGTCACATACGATCAACGAAGGCTTGGTGGTCGAGCTTTACTCGAAATAACGCTGGCGGGAGCTGTTCTCTATGCAAAGCACTGGATTTCTCAAGCCACGCATCATCGATGTCGAGAACCTTGGGCCGTATCATGCCAAGGTCGTCATGGAACCGTTTGAACGGGGCTATGGCCATACGCTCGGCAACGCGTTGCGTCGCGTATTGTTGTCGTCAATGCCCGGGTTTGCACCCACGGAAGTCAGTATCACTGGCGTCCTGCACGAGTATTCGGCCATCGAAGGCGTGGAAGAGGATGTCGTCGACATTCTTCTTAACCTGAAAGGCGTCGTCTTCAAGCTGCATAGCGGCAATGAAGCGACCGTGCGCCTGACGCGTCGCACCGAAGGCACCGTAACGGCCGCCGACATCGAACTCACGCACGACATCGAAGTCATCAATCCGGAGCATGTCATCGCCCGGATCTCGACCGGTGGCAAGCTCGAACTCACGCTGAAAGTGGAGCGTGGCCGCGGCTACCAGCCAGGTAACGTGCGCTCGATTCCCGATGAAAGCAAAGGGATCGGCCGGATCATTCTCGATGCCTCGTTCTCGCCGGTTCGCAAGGTAAGCTATGCCGTGGAAAGCGCGCGCGTTGAGCAGCGCACCGATCTCGACAAGCTGATCATCGATATCGAAACCAACGGTGTTATCGAGCCGGAAGAAGCGATTCGCTACTCGGCCCGCATCCTCGTTGACCAGCTAGCAGTGTTTGCGGATATCTCGCCGACCTCGCTGCCGACTGAGCTGCCGAAGTCGCCGCAAGTCGATCCGATTCTGATGCGCCCGGTCGATGATCTCGAACTCACCGTACGCTCGGCGAATTGCTTGAAGGCTGAGAATATTTACTACATTGGCGATCTGATCCAGCGTTCCGAGACGGAGCTTCTGAAGACCCCGAATCTTGGCCGCAAATCGCTCAACGAAATCAAGGAAGTGCTCGCAGCGCGCGGCCTGACACTGGGCAGGAAGCTCGAAAACTGGCCACCGGCCGGTCTCGAACATTCGCGCATGTAAAGGGAAGCAGAGGCTGACACCATGCGTCACAACAACGGACTAAGAAAGCTCAATCGCACTTCATCGCACCGATTGGCCATGTTGCGAAACATGTCCAACTCGCTCTTGAAGCACGAGTTGATCAAAACCACCCTGCCCAAAGCAAAAGAGCTGCGGCGTGTCGTGGAGCCTCTCATTACGCTCGGCAAACACCCGTCGCTCGCCAATCGTCGATTGGCCTTCAATCGGTTGCGCGATCGCGATGTCGTCGTCAAGCTGTTCGACGAAATCGGCCCGCGCTACGCCAAGAGGAATGGCGGCTACCTGCGTATCCTGAAATTCGGCTTTCGCAAGGGCGACAACGCCCCGATGGCGTTGGTTGAAATGATGGATCGCCCCGAAGAAGTCGTAGCCGCTGAACCGGCCGCCAAAGCCGCGTAAAGTCGGTCGGCCACAACGAAGCGCCAGCCCTCACGGCCTGGCGCTTTTGTTTTTCTACGGGTGTGGTCCCCCTCGCCCCTTGCGGGCCGGGGAGAGGGGGCGAGCGTAGCGACGTCGCTACGCAATCTCCATCATCGCAAGCGCAGTCTGGTGGAGCTTCGTGGCGGGGTCGACGAGTTGATCCAGCACAGTGAAGTGATTGGCGCCCGCGCATTGCACGTCGATCTCATGGATCGCATGCCAACGATCGCCAATCAGCCGATTCTGAATATGGAAGCCCTCATTTTCCAATTCACCGACCGCGGTATAAAGGCGCACGGCGGGTGATGGCGTATAGGTGATCGGGCTCGCCTTGATGGCATCAGCATCGGTCAGCCGCACATCGGAATTGATGCTCGGTGTGCGAACGATAGCGGTGAGGTCATAGACCCCGCTCACCGATAGACCAGCGCTCACCACGTTCTCGGGTAAATCCTTTGCGTAGACGTGCCAAGCGGAGGCCAGCATCATCGCCGTTAGATGGCCGCCCGCCGAATGACCAACGACGTAGACCGGATTATTTGCCGCGGCATACTGCGCCTGATGCCGATGCGTCCAGGCTGTCGCCCGGAGCATTTGCTTCACGATATGTTCCACCGTGACCGCCGGACACAACGCATAGTTCGGAATCGCAACGGTTACGCCTGCGCGCGTGAAGGTGGGCGCAATGAACGAGAAGTCTTGTTTATCGAGCGAGCGCCAGTAGCCGCCATGAATGAAGATCATCGTCGCCCGGCTCTTGCCTGACGCGCGAAAGATATCGATTCGCTCCGTCGGGGCATCGCCGTAGGGAGCGTCAAGCACACACTCGGAGCTCGCTCGAACCGCGGCCGAAGCCGAGGTCCAGTTGGCAAGCAACGCCGGTACGTTATTGACCGCCAGGCGCGGGTTATATTGCAGATCATATTCATTCGACATCGGTCTCCCCTTATAGCTGTGGTTCTTATTAATCCGGGATCACAGCCGTCACTTCAATCTCCACCAACGCCCGATCCTCCATCAGCGCAACCACCTGAACAGCCGTCATCACCGGGTAGTGTCGCCCGATAATTTCCCGATACGCCGCGCCAATTTCTTTGGCGGCCGCCAAGTACTCTGCTTTACTGGTGACGTACCAGGTCATTCTTGTTATGTGCTCGGGCTTTGCACCGGCTTCGGCGAGCACCGCAACGATATTGCGCAACGCCTGTGCCGTTTGGCCGCCGAACGTCTGCGAGGTGAATCGGCATTGGGCGTCCCAACCAATTTGCCCAGCAACAAAAATCTGCCGACCGCGAGCGACGATTCCGTTCGAATAACCGCGCGGTTTTGCCCATCCGGATGGCTGAAGAATGTCCATTTCATGGCTCACTGAGAAGGGAACGTCCGGGCCAATTATGGCGTAGCGGGTTAAACCGCGTCGCCACGCGCGGGGCAAGCTAATCTGACCTCAACTTTCGATGCGACGCGTGCAATAACGCCAAAGCCTGCGACAAGCTCTGCTTGCGCCAGCTAGGCGCAGACGGACAAAAGAGTTCTCGCAATCGACGCTTGGCCTTCGTGATCGCTGGATGATCCGCGACGCCCCAATGGTGCGCTCGATTCTCAGCGCGCAGTCCAAGCAGAACGCGAATCGCATGATAGGTACCGAACTCAGCATACAAGAGCTGATACTCGCGATCGGCGAAATGCTCGGCCATCCATCGCCCAAACCCGCCGCGAATCCGATACGCGCTGTCCGATGAGTCCGGCAAAACGATGCGATGCCCGCTCAACGTCGGATGCACGTCCGCCCACCAGTCGGAGGCAACCAGGCTGTCGGCAATCAATTGATACCTTGCCCATCGGCCCAACCCAGTGTGCAGATCAAGATGAAGCACCCGATTGCACGCGCCAATCCATTGCGAAAGGTGATCCGACAGAATGCACACCGTTTGCGACGGCGCATGCCCGCCGAAGAAGAGCCCCTTCGGGAAATCATATTGCCCGCCCGCCACCGCTTGCTTCAAGGCAGGCATGCCCTCGCGAACAATGACGGGTATTGTTTGGTGTCTTTTTCCTCAAGGCAGATCGTTGACGCCAGGACCTAAGCCACGGCCCGCGCTCGTCGTCCGAATCGGCGAAATGGAGGGACAACCTGCCGCCGCAGTGGCGTATGGGACGAGCCAGCGGGTCAATGAACTGCACACGGGCGAGTTCGGGATTACTCGTGCCGATGGAGACGCGTTTCGAGCCGCCGGGTTGAGCTTTGAGACGAAGTTCGATTTATCGAACATCGTCGAGCTACCATTTTCGAAAGAATGGTTTGGTGTGCCACCGGGTGCCCCACACGGGCAAACGCCGAAGCTTGGGCTGCTTCATCCGACTTTGATGAAACGCGCGGCGGCTGCCTACTCCGCGACTAGAAGGTCGAAATAGATGCGCGTGTTCTTTCCAGTACCGCCTCACGCGTTACTTATGCCCCATCGACCCCACGCCGTACTGATCATCGACTCGCGCCCACTCGTCGAATCCGACCGCGGTCACGAACTCCTTGAACGTCGCGCCTTGACCTTGGATCGCGAATTGCCCTGAGCGCATGTCGCCCAGTGCGCGCTGTACGGCCTTGGTGGCGTGCAGCACCAAATTGATTCCGTAGATCACGACCTTGAAGCCAAGATCGTAGTACTCCTGTGGTTTGAGAATTGGCGTGACGCCACCTTCGAGTGGATTGCAGGCCTGCACCGCGTCGAATGCCTTGCCGACCCGTTCCAGTTCTTCGATGGTGCGGGGTGCCTCGATGAAGATCGCATCGGCACCAGCACGCAGAAAGCGTTCGCCGCGACGCAGGGCTTCGTCCAGTCCAAGCGGACCGCGCGCATCGGTGCGGGCCCAGATGAAGGTGTCGGGGTTCAACTTCTCTTGTGTGATAGCGCGGACCTTTGCTTCCATCTCTTCGATCGGCACCACCGTCTTGCCCGCCATATGCCCGCAACGCTTCGGCCATTTCTGATCTTCGATCTGCACCGCGGCGACGCCCATGCGCTCATAGCGATGCACCGTGTGGACCGCGTTCTTGACATCGCCATAGCCATCGTCGATGTCGACGAATACCGGGAGATCGCATGCAGCAACGATATCGGCGACCGCATCGGAAATTTCGCCAAGCCCTTTCAAGCCGATATCCGGAACACCATAGCGCGCGCCGACTACCGGGAATCCACCGATGAAATAGCCGGGGAAGCCCGCTTGTTGAATCAGCCGCGCCGATAGCGCGTCATAGGCGCCCGGCAATACCAATGGACCATCGACCGCGAGCAGTTCACGAAAGGTTTTCTTACTCATCACGTCTCCGTCGTCTCAAACACAATCTTGCCTGTCCGCGATGGAAATCCGCCGCGCACCGCACCTGCACGCCTGTCTTTATAAATCTGGCCAAGCGCGGGCGATAGCGGACGCGTGTTGGGCATCGATAACCACATACGCAGCAAGTGGCGCTTGCGGTCCGGCTCGTCATAATCCTCGAAGTGCGTGCGGGCGTGCACCGTCACATGGTTGTTCAGGATCTGAATGTCGCCCGGATCGAACATCATCGAGAAATGCATCGCTTCATCGGCGACGATCGCATCGAGCAATGCAATTGCTTCATTCTGCGCATCGGTGAGGCGTGGCACCTCCGGATAACGCTGCGCCGAACGAATATGCGTGCGGATATATCGGCATGCGAACTGCCCTTCATGCATCGTGAAGATCGGTTGCTGATAGGTGGGCGTATCGCCCGGCCGATTCTGGTTTTGCAGACTCCAGGTGAAGGGCTGATAGAGCACCTCCAGCAAGTCGGGCCGTCGTCGCAAGATCTCGTTATGAGCGGCAACCGAGCTTGCGATCATCGAGCGTCCGCCTGATTTGGCGGTACGGAGCACGAATAGCGCGACGACATCGCATGAGTCGGTGTGGTATTCGAGTTCCGCATTGGTCTTGTAGCCGCGACCCTTTGGGCCGGACAGATCGACCTTGATGTCGCGCACGTCACCCAATACATCGCCTTCCGCGCTTTGCGTGACCGCGGTACCCAGATACTTGCCGAGCGCCCAATAGACCATCCGCAAATCGGCGGCCTGGTAGCGTTCAGTTGGAAAGCCGCGGATCAGGAACATCCCTGGCCCGTTTTCAAGGGTCTGGTGGGCCCGTTCAACGACACGTGGAAATGTGGCAAGCGGAAAAGTTTCCTTCTCAAGCGTCGCAAGCGTCACGCCGCGTGCCTTCGCTCTCTTCAGCGTCTGTTCGATTTCATCGATTTCGCTCGCGGCGAGCGTGTGAATCCAATCGGTGCGCTTGAGCAGATCGGGGCCGCGCCAATCGGCAGGGGAAGCGATGGGTAGTCTTTGCATGATTGAAATGTGCGTGTCGTTATGCCGAACCGAGAATGGCGGCCGCCGTGCGCCAACCCGCATCGGCAAGCAGGCGATCCACATGATCATTTGCTTGCCGATTTAACGGGCCGACTCCGGCGCGGTACTTGTCGGCGAGTTTCGCGGGATTGAGCCCAGGCGTGGTGGCGCGTCGTTCGAACGTCTTGCCGGTTGTTGTGCGCAAGGTGACTGCGCCGTCGAAATTTTTACCAAGCGCCGAATCGTTGCGATGGGTGATGCGCCCCGCGAGCTGGTGCAAGTCGGTGCGGCTTCGCATCGCTTGCGTGAGGGCAGAAAGTCCAACGCCCCGTTCGGTGATCGCAACGGCCAATTGATACGGCAGACTCGCGATGGCTTCCAGCTCAGTATCAAATCGCAGCTTCGCTTCGCGTGGCTCGCACACGATCGCCGCTGCCCAAGGTGCGATGGCACATTCCACGCCGGCCACATCGCTTGGCCGCAAATCGTGTTCGATCACGATGGCTAGCACTGCATCGATATAAGGTTGGATGACATGCGCGCAGGGATAGTATTTGAATTCGGCCGTCGCGCCCCGCCATTGTGTTCCAAGTGCCGCAGTGATCGACGCACGATCGACCGGTTCACCCTGCAGAAGCGCAGTGTAGAGATCATGACCGCCATCGAGACTATGGGCGGGACCCACGAAATCACGCGCCGCAAGCTCCGCTGCCACGATGCCGCCATGCGCCGCCCATCCGCCATGTAGCCACTTCGACCAACCGCCATCGACGATGAGCGCCATCAACCCACCTGACATGCTCGCAGCTAAACCCATCGCCGAGGTGAGTTGTTCGCCGTTCAATCGCAAGAGCCGTCCAGCAGTGACCGCCGCAGCGATCGGCCCGATGACACCGGTAGCGTGCAACGCATGCGCATGAAAGCGTCGCCCGGCCACCGCGCCCAGGCGCGCAGAGATTTCATAGCCGGCTGTGACGGCCGCGATGAAATCGTCGTTCGATGAGTTGTTCGCCTCAGCGACCGCAAGCGCCGTCGACACCACCACGCTCCCAGGATGCACGACGGAATCCATAAACGTGTCATCGAAATCGCGGCAATGCGCACAGGTGCCATGGACCAAAGCCGCCATCGCGGGTGGTACTTTCACGCCGGCGCGTGCGAGCGTGCTGCGTGCGGCGCCCCCTTGATCGAGCGCATAGTCACGCGCCGCGGTCCCAGCCTTGGTCTCGGCGCCCACCAGAATGAGACCCACTGTATCCATTACGCGTAGCGGAATCAGCGCGCGTACTTCGGCTGGAATTGCGTCGACTGTGAGTCCCGCGCACCAGGTGGCGAGCTGTTGCGATGTACTCACCATGCCTCGCGCAGCAGCGATTCGACGTCAGCCTGCGTCATCGGTGCAGCAAGATTGGCCATCATGTAGTCGCCCATCGTGCCTTGCGCGATCATGGCGATGTCTTCGGTCTTGACGCCAACGTCGCGCAAGCGTTGCGGCAACGGTAGTTTGACGAGCAGGGTGCGCAATGCCGCGGCGACATCATCCACCGAACCGTCGGCAGCGCAGCCAAGCGCTTCCAGGACGTAGCGTCCATCGCCACCGATTGCA
>CAMDRJ010000075.1 GCA_945906755.1 Klebsiella pneumoniae
CGCGTCATCCAGCGACGCGCATATGGGCTGCGCGACCAAGAATATTTACGACTCAAGATTCTCACTTGCATGCTCCCAGCGCTCTAAAATGACCCAAAATCACCCACTCGACTTCCTGAAGACCCAAAAAACTATATGCGCCGTCATTCAATTCAACAAGTCGCACACCTAGTCATCGCGAGTGCGCTTCTCCTTTGCACCGCGATCGCCAACGCGCAGACCTTCCCAGTGCGGCCCTTGACGCTCATCTGCCCATGGCCGCCCGGCGGCTCGACCGACATTCACATGCGCAAGTTCGCGGAGGTCGCGGCGAAATATGTCGGTCAATCGATCATCATCGAGAATCGGCCGGGCGCGGGCGGCACCGTCGGCCCAAGCCAGATGGCGGCCAATGCGAAGCCCGATGGCTACACGCTCGCGCAGTATCCGATCAGCCTGCTACGCGTGCCGCATATGCAGAAATCATCCTGGGATCCGCTCAAGGATTTCACCTTCATCATCGGGATCACCGGCTACACCTTCGGCATCGTGGTGAAGGCGGACTCGCCGATCAAAACACTACAGGAATTGATCGACTACGCGCGGGCCAACCCAAACAAAGTCACCTATGGCTCGACCGGCAATGGCACCACGCCGCATCTGAACGTGGAGCAGCTTGCAAGCAGGACTAACGTGCAAATGCTGCATGTACCCTTCAAAGGCAACGCGGACTCCACACAGGCGCTGCTGGGTGGACACATCATGGTGCAATCGGATGCCACCGGCTGGGGACGCCATGTGGACGCGGGAACATTCCGGCTGCTCGTTACATTCGGTGAGAACCGCACCAAGCGCTGGAACACCGTTCCGACCGCGAAAGAACTGGGCCTTGGCATCGTGTCCAATTCGCCCTATGGCATCGTTGCACCGCGCGGCATGGATGCGCAGACCGTGAAGTTCCTGCACGATGCTTTTAAGAGAGCGCTCGATGATCCTGAGCATCTGAAGATGCTCGACCAGCTCGATCAGGAGTATTGGTACAAGTCGAGCGAAGACTTCGCGAAATGGGCAACGGAAGAGTTTCAGGTCGCCCGGCAACTCATCGAACGGGTGGGGTTGCTCGCGAAATAGATCTCGATGCGGCGCTCGCTATAAGCTCCTCGCGATGACCTCTTTCATGATCTCATTCGCCCCGCCATAGATGCGCTGCACCCTGGCGTCTTCATACATACGGGCGATCGGGTATTCGCGCATATAGCCATAGCCGCCAAATAGCTGCAGGCACCGGTCGATCACTTCGCATTGCTTGTCGGTGGTCCACCATTTCGACATGCAGGCGGTTGGCGCATCGAGCTTACCTGCCACCAGATCGCTCACGCATTGGTCGACGAATGTGCGCGCGATCTTCGCCTCGGTCGCCATCTCGGCCAACTCGAAGCGGGTGTTCTGTTGATCGAACAGCGTTTTGCCGAAGGCTTTGCGGCTGCGCACGTATTCAATCGTCAGTTCCAGAGCGCGTTCGATCGTCGCCACCGCCCGCACGCCGATGATCAGACGCTCATAGGGCAACTGTTTCATCAATTGATAGAAACCTTGCCCTTCTTGCCCGCCCAGGATGTTGGCAGCCGGAACGCGCACATCATCGAAGAACAATTCAACCGTATCCTGCGCGCTCTGCCCGATTTTCTCCAAGAGCCGGCCGCGCCGAAAGCCAGCGCAGTGCTCGGGCTCAACGACCACCAACGAAATACCCTTGGCGCCCTCTGACGGATCGGTCTTGGCGACCACAATCACCAAGCCTGCATGCCAGCCATTGGTGATGAACGTTTTCTGGCCGTTGAGGACAAGCGCATCGCCAGCACGGATCGCGCGCGTCTTGATGCCTTGCAGATCCGATCCGGCACCGGGTTCGGTCATCGCAATCGCGCCGACGCATTCACCCGCCGTCATGCGCGGCAACCAGCGGCGCTTTTGTTCCTCGGTCGCATAGGCGGCGATGTACTGCGCGACGATCGCATGCACCGCAACACCCCAAGCGGCTTCGGCTGCGTATCCACCTTCTTCGAGTACGACGGCCAGATGACGAAAATCACCCCCACCGCCGCCATACTCCTCCGCAATGTCGGGCAGCGCCACGCCCAGTGAGCCTGCTTTCTGCCACGTCTCGCGATCGATATAGCCCCGCTTGCCCCAGCGGTCCATATGCGGTGAAATCTCTGCCGCGAAAAATCGCGTGACCTGATCGCGAAATGTTTGCAGTTCGGGCGTAGACCAGGCGGGCGTGGGACGTTGCATTGCGTTCTCCTAGGAATCCGCGCAGCTTGCCGCACGGATTCCTAAGGGTAACGAATCAATCGGCGATTTGCCGGACAATGGCCGAATACTTCATCATCGAGGACCTCTGCCATGCGGGAATTCAAAGATCGCGTCGCCGTCATCACCGGTGGCGCAAGCGGTCTTGGCCGTGCCATGGCCGAGCAGTTCGGCCGCAGCGGTATGCAACTGATGCTAGCCGATGTGGATACCGTCCTGCTCGACCAGACCACGGCTGAACTACGCGCCGCCGGCCTCATGGTGGCGACCCACCGAACCGATGTCTCGCGTGCAGAGGACGTCGAGGCCCTCGCGCGAGCAACATTGAAGCAGTACGGCGCCGTGCATGTGGTCTGCAATAACGCAGGGGTTGCGCCGTTGGGTGCGGTGTGGGAAAGCACGACGGCCGATTGGACCTGGGGGATCGGCGTCAACCTGTGGGGTGTCATTCACGGTGTGCGGGTCTTCACGCCGATTATGCTGGCACAGGGCACTGACGGACATATCGTCAATACCGCGTCCGTCGCGGGCCTCATCTCGCCACCCGGAATGGGCGTCTACAACGTCACCAAGCATGCCGTGGTTGCGTTGACCGAGTCGCTACACCACGACCTCAATCGCGCCCATGCGCGCATCCGCTGTTCCGTGGTGTGCCCGGCGTACTTTCCATCGGGGATCGCTGATTCGGAACGCAATCGGCCGGACGATCTCGAAAAGACGGCGAAATCGGCCAATCAAGTCGCAATGGAGCAGGCCATGAAGAAAGCGGTGTCATCGGGCCGCTTGACCGCGACCGATGTTGCTGTTCAGGTGCTACATGCGATTCAGGAAGAACGCTTCTATGTCATCACGCACCGGGCGATTAAACCTGCCATCGAGATGCGCATGCAGGATATTCTCAACGATCGCACCCCGACCGATCCAATGGGAGGGCGGTAGGCCCGCCGGCGTTACGTCACGACTACGCCGCCAGCGCCTCGAAGGCATTGACCTCAGCAGGCGCTAACTGCTCCATTGGCCGACCAAACATCGCGGCAAGATCAAGGATAGGGATCATGGCATCGCCGTCGAGAAAGCAGGCGTGCGCAATCGTCTGCCACCGCTGGCTCGGCAGCACGCAGGCATTCGCGTCGTCGACATCGATCGCCTGAGGAAACGATCGTAGCGCGATACAACCGAGCGCGAAGCCCTCCGCGCTGCCCGTCTCATAGCTCACGATGGCATAAAACTTCGCGCTGTCGCGTTTTGCATTCGTATTGATCTCCCCACACCATTCGAGCGGATCGAACAAAGGCAGCAATTGCGTTTGCCATGCAACCAGGGATCGACAATGCGACGGTGCACGCGGCACGTGAATCGGCGTGACCTCTTCGGTCACTGCAATCATTTCATGGAGGCCGATCGCCACGCTTTGCGCAGCCGCAAGCTCCAAACGCAAGGCCTTAGCGATCGCCATGGCGGTCCGTTTGCTGCGTATAAGTCATTTGCATGAGCACGTCCGCCGGACAATGAAATCAAAGTGCGCAGATCGCCGCCACCGATGTACTCCATGGCGATAAAGGCGTGGGCAGCCGTGAAGCCCTGACCGAAGATATGCACGACGTTTGGATGGCGCAGTTGCGCGATCAGTGCATGCTCTTCGATGAAGCGTTGCACGACGAGTTCGTTGTCACCACTGGTGATGTCCAGCACCTTCAGTGCATGCGGCGCTCCACCTTTTATCGGATGGCCGATATACACGGTCGACATGCCGCCCCGTGCAATCCGCTTAAGTCCGCGGTACCCGTCAATCGTCGGGGTCACCTCGTCGCCATCGAGCATCGAATTAAGCGAACTGCCGCCACCAGTTGGCGCCCGACGCATCCCAGCCGCGCGGGCAAGCATCGCGGCATTCTCGGTCAGTGCGCGCAATAAGTAGCTGCCGCGCCCTTCCGCCTTGGTCTTTGGATCGTGCGAGAAGCCAAGCACTTCAAAAATGCGCGTGGGGCCAGACTGCGTGCCAAGAAATGCCACTTCATTGCGGCCTACGGTGATGATGTCGATCATCCGATCCCGTACCGACTGTTCAACGACAACGCTCCATGCGCGCGCACCTGACCAACCGCATAAGTTGGTCGCGATTTCGATGGCACGCGTCTGAGCCGCATCGACCGGACCCGCACCAATCGCAGCAGGAACGCCAATGCCGTGAATGCCGATCGCCAGCGCCAAGGCATTTTCCGCCGCGGCAGGCTCTCCATTTTGCGTGCGTGCCGGTGTGCCGGTGCGCATTTTCGCCAACTCTAGTTGCAGTTGCGTCGCCGCCTTGGTCGCCTGCACGGCCGGATCAAGATTGGCGTCCAGGCCCGGCCCAAATGCCGCAAGCAATCGATCATCCTGTAAATCAAGCACGCAACCTTCATTGGCGAGAACAACCTCGCACACAATCCGGTGCAGCTCTCTTATTTGCGCGGCGGTGTCGCGAATCGCGTCGCTTGAAGTGGACGAGTGAATACGTTTGATCGTTGCGCCAACCAATACATTGGAGCGCTCGCGCGTAACACGCTCATGGCCGCGACGGGCAGCAGCAGTCGGCGCGGGCCCCGCCGCGGTGCTACGCGTTGGATTCCCGCCGCTTTGCGATCGCCCATGGGCCGATTGGCCGGCCCCTGGCGGATTGCTTTTGTCGACGATCATGTGCCCATCCCAGTGGAGGGTTGCAAATACTGTTACAGCGTGTGGCATGATCGGCGCATCTGTATCGTGACCCCATCGGGCGATACCCTAGAGAGGGCTAGGCGAATCCCTGGTCGGCGCGGTTGAGCCAAACGAGTCCACACTCAGCGAGGGTGTCCGTGGCTTATGCAACATTTGTGCTCTTGCATCCGGCGCGATGTGGTGATCCACACGCTGATGCGCGATGACTTAGGGATTCGCTGCATGCAGCAGCGCGATCCATTCCTTCCCTATGGATTCGCTGCATGCAGCAGCGCAATCCATTCCTTCATATAGCGGCGGCATCGAACAATGTCATCGAACGTGCGGGTATCGCACGCACCGTCCAGAAAATTCAAACGGGACCGGAGCACGGTGGCAATACTGATAGTGAGCATCCGACGGCCATCTGGGGCGAGCTCATCGCCCGGCCGCTCGCGCGTCAGATAGTGCACACCGACGGCGGATTCGGAATCTTCAACGATGCCAAGCGCGAGAGGCTCCGCGGTACGCAATGGCAGGCGCGTATCAACCAAAGTGCGCCCGCCTCGATCGATCGCCTTGATCGCATCACGGTCACCGGCAGAATGCGCGCGCATCAACAAGCTGTGATCGTCCTTCATCGAACGCCGCACGCTCTGAAAATCACTGATCGTGACGACCATTCCTTCGGCGCGTTTAGGGATCTGCACCACATAGTAGCGATCGAGCCTTGGCAACTCGCCCTCGGCGAAAAGCTTAAGGTCGTCTTCCGATAAAAAGAGCGCGAGCATCCGATGCTGCGGTGGAACACCCACGCGAACAGCATTCAGCACCAGACGCTCATCGCCCTCTGGCGCGCGGAACCCCGCGACGGCCGGCAGTGCGAGCTGCACACCGCTAATCGTCACGATGGTCGACGTACGAGCCGATTGAGCGTTGGCCGGCGCGCAACACATTCCAATGAGCAGTCCAAGCGCAAGGATGCGGCCGTTCATCATCAATTGAATGCGCGATGCCTTTGTAGGTACGCGGCAAGCGTAACGAATCCGCGCAGTCGCTCGCAGCAGGACGCGGCGTTGCATCGGCCAAAGCGCACATCGGCTCAGTTGCGGTATCGTTGGACTGATGAACATCGTCCAAGCCATTTCATGCGCGCTGAAGCTCTGTGTGTTCGCGTGCGTTGCGACGACTTGTCTTGCGCAGACCTATCCGTCGCGCACGATTCAAGTGGTCGTCCCGTACACGCCGGGCGTTGGTGCCGATATCCTCGCGCGCCTGTTGGGTCCACGCTTGGCGGAGCAATGGAAAATCAGCGTCGTCACCGATAACCGGGTTGGGGCGAGCGGCAACATCGGCGCCGACGCTGTCGCCAAGGCAACTCCCGATGGGCACACCCTGCTTTCCACCGCGACCGCATTTGCGACCAATCCGGCGATCAATCGCAAGCTGCCGTTCGATCCGATTAAGAGCTTTGCCCCGGTCATTCTGTTGGCGACCAGCGATGTATCGATCTGCGCGTCACCGCATGCGGGCATGCAATCGCTGAAGGAACTGATCGATGCGTCCCGCGCACAACCAGGCAAGTTCCACTACGCCTCCTCTGGCAATGGCACGCCGCAACACCTCGCCATGGAACTGTTCAAGATGGAGGCGAAGATCGATTTGGTGCATGTGCCGTACAAGGGCGCGGGCGGCGCGATTGCCGATCTGATTGCAGGACATGTGCAAACCATGATGATCCCGACGCAAAGCGCCGCGCCTTATCTGCAAAGCGGCAAGTTGCGCATGCTCGGGCTCCTCAGTGCGCAACGATCGCCTGCCTTTCCGCAAGTACCGACCTTGATCGAACTGGGCATGCTGGGGCTCGAAGTCAAAACCTGGTACGGCTTATTCGCACCCGCTGGAACACCGGCAGCGGTGATCGAGAAAATCAATGTTGGATTCAATACCCTGTTGAAGCAACCGGATGTTCAGGAAGCGCTGGCCAAACAAGGGATGAATGTCGCAGGCGGCACACCAGAGCAGTTCGGCAGCATGGTGAAGGCCGAGCTCGAGCGCTGGCGCCGCGTCGTCGATACGGCCAAAATTACCGCCGACTAGATAGGACACGACATGGAAGCACTCATCGACCTCGCCGCCGCCTATCGCATCCTCGCCGAACACAATGTGATCGACGCGTATGGACATGTCAGCATTCGCTCCGCCGCCAATCCCAACCGGTACTTTCTTGCCAAGCATCTTGCACCCGAGTTGGTGATGCCAGAGGACATGATCGAATACGATCTCGATAGCACTCCACTCAGTGCGAACGGCCGCGAATCGGTGCGCGAGCGCTTCATTCACGGCGAAATTTACAAATCCCGGCCCGATGTCATGTCGGTGGTGCACAACCATTCCCCATCGGTGGTGCCGTTCAGCATCACCAACCAACCCTTGCGCGCGATTTTTCATATGGCGGCATTCATCGGCAACGGTGTCCCCAATTACGAAATTCGCGATTTCGAGGAAGGGACGGATCTGCTGGTCAAGACGCCCTACCTCGGTCAAGCACTCGCCAAGACCCTCAAAGCCTGTCCGGCCGCATTGATGCGTGGGCACGGCGCGGTCGTCGTCGGCGAATCGTTACCGCGCGCGGTCGGGCGCAGCGTCTATCTCGAATTGAGCGCGAAAATGCAAATGCAGGCGATGACCATCATGAGCCCGGGCGCAAGGCTCGCAACCCTTGATGACAAGGAAGTCGCCGCGTCCGTGCCCAATCAAAACTACAACCGCGCCTGGCCGATGTGGCGCGCGCGCGCGTTGCAGCAAATGGGTCTTCAGAACTAGCACTGCGTCCCTGCCTGACAGGAGGTCATCGATGCACCGCATGCACGCCGAATCGATGTTTTCGATTTCCACACCCTGGTCTTGGCTGCTGTTGTTGGCCACCGCGTTGCTGGTCGCGCGACCACCGCTCCTTCCGCAATGGAGCGGCAACGAACATACCGCACAGTACCAAACCGCACCGCCCTTCATTCTCTGCGGCAGCGCTGTGGCGGGAGAGATCCACGATCCCCTACTCAATGTCAATGCGGATGGCAGCCCACGCCCGGTCGCGAGAGTCGTTTCATCCGAACCGCTGTCGCATGCGCCCGGCAAACGCATCACGATCGCCATCGTAACCTTTGCACCGGGTGCATGGAGCCCGCCGCATGTGCATGGCGGCACGGTGAACGTGTGGGTGCTGAAGGGAGCGATTCGCTCACAACTCAACTACGGTGCGATGGAGGTCTTTCAACCCGGCGGTACATTTTTTGAGCCGATCGGCGGCGTGCATTCGCATTCCGGCAATATGAGCATGACCGATGAAGCACAAGCGATGGCGATTTTCGTCCACGATGAAGGCGCCACGCTCACCACCTACCTCAAGTAGACTGAAGCAATGACGCCCAACGCCGCCAAATTCGCCGCCATGATCGGCCTGCAAGAAGAAATGAACGTGAAGGTCAATCGATCCTGGCGCACCGCGGGTTATCCGTGGCATCGTGCGATCTGGACCGAATGCGCAGAGATGCTGGAACATGTCGGTTGGAAGTGGTGGAAGAATCTTTCCGCGGAGCCGGACATCGAGCAGATCCGCCTCGAAGTGATCGACATCTGGCATTTCGGCATGTCGGATCTGATGGGCCGCGAAGTCGATAACAATCGGCTCGCAGCGCGCCTAGCGGATGCCTATGAAACCGGCGCCCGGCATGTCGAAGAGAAAAAACTGCATGATTTGATCGAGGCGGTGGCCCATCACACCCTTGCGCAACGATCATTCGACGCGAAGACGTTTTTCGCGCTGGTACGTGGCGTCGAGCTGGATATCGACACGCTCTATCGCCGCTATGTCGGCAAGAACGTGCTCAATTTCTTCCGACAAGATAACGGGTACAAGGCCGGCACCTACCGCAAGACCTGGAGCGGTCGCGAAGACAACGAGCATCTTTCGGAAATTATCGCGAGCCTGGACGCCGACGCCGCGAGCTTTCGCGACGATGTGTATCGGGCGCTAGCGGGCCGCTACAAGCAGTGAAGGGGTGAATTGAAAAGTGAAAAGTGAAAAGTGAAAGGTGAACGACCCTTCACCCTTCACGGCCGCAGGCCTCACCCTTCACCGACGCTCTTACAGCTTCGGAATCGTCGCGTGCCGCCCCAGTTCCCATTTCGCGATTGAGTTCCGATGCACTTCATCCGGGCCGTCCGCAAAGCGCAGCGAGCGGTTCCACGCGAACATGTATGCGAGCGGAAAATCGTCCGACATGCCACCGCCGCCATGCGCCTGCATCGACCAATCGATGATCTTCTCGGCAACATTTGGCGCGAGCACCTTGATCATCGAAATCTCGCCGCGCGCCGTCTTGTTACCGACGGTATCCATCATGTACGCCGCCTTCAAAGTGAGCAGGCGCGTGGTCTCAATCCCAATACGGGCTTCTGCGATCCGTTCATGCCATACACCTTGCTCCGACACTGGTTTGCCGAATGCCACGCGCGAAGACAGCCGTTTGCACATCAGTTCGAGCGCGCGCTCGGCCTGACCGATGATGCGCATGCAATGGTGAATTCGGCCCGGTCCGAGCCGGCCCTGTGCGATCTCAAAGCCTCGGCCTTCACCAAGCAGAATGTTTGAGACCGGGACACGCACGTTCTCGAACTCCATCAGCGCGTGGCCATGCGGCGCATCGTCATAGCCGATGATATTGAGCGGGCGCACGACCTTGACGCCAGCGGTATCGCGCGGAATCAGAATCATCGATTGCTGCGAATGGCGCGGACCGTCCGGATTGGTCTTGCCCATGAAGATGAAGATCTTGCAGCGCGGATCAGGTGCACCCGATGACCACCACTTTCGCCCATTGATCACATAGTGATCACCGTCGCGACGAATGGAGGACTGAATGTTGGTGGCATCCGATGAGGCGACATCCGGCTCGGTCATCGCGAAACACGACCGAATCTTGCCCTCCAGCAATGGGGCGAGCCATTGCTGCTGATGCTCAGGCGACCCATAGCGAAGCAAGGTCTCCATATTGCCGGTGTCAGGCGCGGAGCAATTAAATACTTCCGGTGCCCAGGTCACACGACCCATGATCTCGCATAGCGGCGCGTATTCAAGATTGGTGAAATCCCCGCCATGCCCCTTTGGCCGCCACATGTTCCAAAGCCCGGCTTGTCGCGCGAGCGGCTTTAGCTCATCGATGAGCGGGACCGGCGTCCAACGCTGGCCCTTTCGCGTGTTCTCGGCGATGTCGGCCCAGTAGCGCGCTTCATTCGGATAAATGTGTTTGTCCATGAAGGCGATCAATCGTTCCTGCATCGCCTTCACCTTGTCTGAGTAGCTGAAATCCATCGTCGTTCTCCGTTGGGCGAAACTGAACAAGGGGACTCGCCCCCTCGTAACTCCCCGAAAAGTATGGTCACGCTGATTGCGCGAGAAAGCTTAATCAGCGATTCCTTTGGGGACTTCGAATGATACCCGCTAGAGAAGACTGGGCGGCTTCGGTGTAATCTCGGTGCGTTCGCTACCAAGATTGGGGAGGCCATGCAAAATCCGGATACCGAGCGCGTCCTTGCGCTCTATCGCACGATGCATCTCATTCGCACCTTCGAGGAGCGGGTGGGCGTTGAAATGAACAAGGGCAATATTTACGGCTCGGCCCATCAAAGTACCGGGCAGGAAGCGGTTGCCGCGGGCGTCGTGGCCAACCTGCGCAAGACCGATTATCTTTTCAGTAATCATCGCGGTCACGGCCACGCGCTCGCCAAGGGCGCCAATCCGTTCGCGATGTGGAAGGAACTTTTTGGACGAGCGGGCGGCACCTGCGGCGGCAAAGGCGGCTCGATGCATATCGCCGATTTCTCGGTCGGCATGTTGGGTGCGAATGGCATCGTTGCGGATGGCGCGACCATGGCGGTGGGCGCTGCACAAGCGATTCGTCTGTTGGGAGAAGACCGCATCGTAGTGGCCTTCATCGGCGATGGCACGATCAATCGCGGGCCATTCTCCGAGGCGCTCAACTGGGCCAAGGTCTATGAGCTGCCGGTGCTCTTTGTGATTGAAGACAATGTCTATGCATCGACCACGCTCACCAAGACAGTGATGGCGGGTCAAGGCGTCGTCGCACGTTCCACGGCATTTGGGGTGCCAGCCGTCAACGTCGATGGCAATGATGTCATCGCGGTCTGCGATGGCGCGGCAAAAGTCGTGGCCGATGTGCGTGCCGGCAACGGTCCGCGATTACTGCATGCGACCACCTATCGCGTGCGCGGCCATCTTGCGCTCGACAAAATGCTCTATCGCGACAAGAAGGAAATCGACGACTTCATGGCGCATCACGAACCGCTCAACAAGTGCCGCAGGTGGCTCATCGAGCATGGCGCGAGCGCCAGTACCTGCGACAGCATCGCTAGCGAAATCGCTGCGACGGTCGAGCGCGCAGTGACTGAGGCACTCGCCGCACCACAACCGGATGCGCGGCTGGCGTACACCGATGTTCAGGATATGGGAGCCCCGGTATGGCAAGGATGACCTATGCGGATGCCGTCCGCCATGCACTCGCCGAGGAGATGCGGCGCGACAAACGCGTCTGGGCGCTTGGTGAAGACCTCAGCACCGCACACGGCAATAGCAGCGCGAATCAATACACCGGCCTCATCGATGAATTCGGGCCAAAGCGCATCGTCAATACGCCGATCTCGGAATCCACCATCATGGGTGCGGCGGTCGGCGCGGCAGTGGCCGGAACGCGGCCGGTCGCCGATCTGCGCATGATTGACTTTGGCCTTTGCGCGATCGACGAGTTGGTCAATCAAGCGGCGAAGATCCGCTACATGTTTGGCGGGCAGGCACGCGTGCCGCTTGTAGTTCGTGAAGCAATTGGTCTCAAGGCCGGCATGGCCGCGCAACATACGCAATCGTATGAAGCCTGGTTCGCGCATGTACCGGGCCTGGTGGTCGTGACGCCAGCCACACCCGCCGATGGGCGCGGACTGTTGAAGGCATCGATCCGCTGCGATGATCCGGTCGTCTTCATGGAGCACAAGGATCTCTGGGGACTTGAAGGCGATATCGATCTCGATGATGAGGGCTTGGTCCCGATCGGCAAGGCGAAGACCCTACGCGCGGGGACCGATCTCACGATCGTCGCATGGTCGCGCATGACACATGTATCGATGCGCGCAGCAGATGAGCTTGCCAAGCAAAATGTATCGGCGGAAGTGATCGATCTGCGAACGATCTACCCATGGGATCGCGCGGCTGTTCTCGCCTCGGTCGAAAAGACAGGACGTCTCTTGGTGGTGCAGGAAAGCGTGTTAGCGGGCGGCTTCGCCAATGAAATCGCGGCCGAAGTCGCGCAACAACTGCATTGGCAGTTGAAAGCGCCCCCGGCACGACTTGGTGCACCGCGCATTCCGGTTGGCTATGCGCCCGCGCTCGAGGCAGAGCATCGCATTGAGCCGGCGAAGATCGTGCAAACAGCAATGCAACTGATAAGAGCGGCCAAACCGTAGGGTGGAAGAGCAGCGCGCATTCCACCGCTCATGCAATGCACCGCAGATCGGACGCGGATCGCATTGGGTCGACCAGGATAAGGTGGAATGCGCTGCACTTTTCCACCCTACAGTAATCGCCATTTACGCGACATACGGTTTCCCAAACGCCGGCTCATTCGATTTGATCGGCGGCAATCCCCATCCACCGGTTGAGGGTGGGCGGACGTTCGCGTCGACATGCACATCGATCAGGCACGGCTTGCCGAGCTTGACGGCGTGCTCGAGTGCACCCTTGAAGTCTTGGGACTTCGTGACCGTCATGCCGGCGACCCCCGCAGCGCGCGCCCATGCGGCGAAGTCCGGGTTATAGGGCCTCTTCTCTTCGCCCTGGTAGAACGCGGTGCCATGTTCGCGGCCACCGAAATAGCCCATCTGGATATCGCGAATCGCCGCCCAGGAAAAATTGTTCCAGACCACCCACACGGCAGGAATGTTGTATTCGACCGCAGTACACAGCACATGCGGCACCATCGTGAAGCCGCCGTCACCACAGATCGCGACGCATGGACGATCCGGCGCTGCCAGTTTCGCGCCGAGAATCGCGCTTGGACCAAACCCCATGCCGGAGTAACCCCAAGTGTTCAACATGGTCTGCGGGCGCCTGGCGTTCCAGAACTGCATAAACCAGTTGTGATGCACGCCTGAATCAAGAGAAATGATTGCATCATCGGGCAACACCGCGCGGCAATCGGCGACGACGCGTTCCGGACGCATCGGATTGGTATGCATCTCGAAGTTAGGCGCGACAAACGCTGCCCATTCGGCACGCCACTTGGCGATGTCGGCATGCCAGGCATTCAAGCGTGGCTGACCACCGATACGGCGCGTCGCGAGTTCGGCGAGCAACTGCTTCAAGAATTCTTTCGCATCGGCGAGGATGCCAAGATTCGGCACGTAATTCCGCCCGAGTTCCGCATGATCGACGTCGACATGGATCAGCTTCGTGGTCGGGAAATTCCAGGAGTAGCCGGGCACCCAGGACGATGACGATCGATCATCGAAGCGCGCACCAATCGCAATCACGAGATCACTGCGCCGACCCGCTTCATTCGCCGGATAAGCGCCGTTGCGCCCGATGAATCCAAGCGACAAGGCATCATCCATGTTCAGTGTGCCCATACCGTTGGGCGAACTGATCACCGGAATGCGCAAACTCTTCGCCAATTCAGTCAACTCGGGTCCGGCTTCGGCGAGCGTCGTGCCGTGCCCAACAAAGAACACCGGACGTTCAGCTGCAAGGATCATCGTCATTGCCGTGCGCACATCCTCCGTTGCGGCACCGCTGCGACGCACATTGAAACCATTCCAGGCCGGCTCGTTCTGCACGTCGGCCTCTTCCTGAAACAGATTGAACGGCACATCGACATTCACCGGACCCGGCCGGCCGCTGGTCATGGTGGTCACCGCTTGACGCAATGCAAGCGGCAACATCTCCACGCGCGACGGTTGGAAGCTACGCTTCACCACCGGTCGCACCACATTCGGAAAGTCCGCCTGATTGTGGCGATTAAGTTCCTGGAAGGGCCCGCGATTGAATTGCGAGGTCGGCACGTTGGCTGTGATCGCCAAGATGGCGGACGAATCCGTCTGCGCCAGCGCAAGCGCCATGATGATGTTCGCCGAGCCGGGCCCAGTAGACGTAAGCGTGGCAACCGGCTGATGCTTCACGCGAAAGTAACCGTCAGCCATATGGCCTGCCACTTGCTCATGGCGCGGCGATACATATTTGATCTTGTCCCGCACTTGATAAAGCGGATCGAGCAGCCCGACATTGCCATGGCCACAGATGCCGAATACGTACGGAATTTTTTCGTTGACCAGGAACTCGGCGATCAGCTCTCCGCCCTTCATCTTTGCCATGGCTTGATTCCTTCGTGTTCGAACGTTAAGCAGCGGATGCTACTCCGGGAAGCGCAATAAACGCCACCTACCGACGCGCTGTCTGCCCAACGAAAATCCCCGTCATCACCAACGCAAATCCACCGAGCGCAACCCATGTCGGGGTCTCACCGAGGAACAGGAACGCGAGCAGCATCCCGCACACCGGTACGAGATGCGTGCCGAAACTCGCCTTCGCGGAGCCGAGCTTATCGATGGCGTAGTTGTACGTGATCGTGGTGATAATCGATCCGACCAGGGCCATATACAAGGTCCCGACAATCACCTGAGTGTTCCATTCAAAATCCCAGCCGAGCGCGAGTTCCACGCCATAGACCGGCAGGATCGCCACCACGCCGATCGCCGAGACGATGGTGACGAAGGTCCATCCGGAAAGATGCGTCGGACGCCGCGGCACCAGCACGGAATAGAGCGACCAGTTCACCAGTCCGGCGGCCATGATGAGATCGCCGGGATTGATTGCATAACCACCGGTTGCCGAGCGCGAGCCACCGAGCACGATGCATAGGACGCCGGCGAGCGATACGAACACGCCCGCCCATTCACCATGACTCGATCGCCTGCCGAAAAACAGCGACGACAAAATGAGAATCCAGATCGGAATCGTCGAATTGAGCAGCGCGGCATTCGTCGCGGTCGAGTAGTAGATGCCCCAATAGAACACCGTGTTCTGCAGCGAGGTGCTCATCAACCCGAGCAACAACAAGATGCGCCAATTGGCTTGAATGCTCTTTCGCTCCCGGCGCACTTCCGCGAATGCGAAGGGCAGCACGACGGCAAGCGTGATGCCCCAGCGAAGAAACGAAAGCGTTCCGGGTGTCACATAGGTCACCACTGCCTTCGCTGCAATCGATTGGCCCGCCCACAGCACCGCCGTAATGACCAGCGCAATCCACGCACGGCTTATTGGGGAGGTTGGCAGTAAGCGCACCCTCAGAGAGTAAACGGAATCGCGGTATCCCGGATCACCGCGAACGGATCGCGATACCGTTCGGCGGAGGCCCGCTCTTCTGGCGTGCGCTGCTCGGCTTGATAGAAGGCGCCGAGATGGCGTGCGTGCTGCACGACGCCCATGCCGAACGGCACGCGCGCTGCTTGGTACTGGTTCAAGGCGTGCGTCACATCGCCATTTTCTGCGGTGAGCGCATCGACCAACGCGCGTGCATCACCGGCCGCCTTTGCGACGCCCATTCCGCAATGCGGGCGCGCCACGAACGCCGAATCACCGAGCAGCACCACGCGTCCGAACACCAGGCGAGGCGAACGCACATCGTAGATCGGCTGGAAGAACGGCTCCTTTGTTCGCTCGACCACCTCGGCAAATTGCGGCGAGAGATTGGCCCGCGCAATGGCGCGGATCTCGGCAATCACTTCGGGGCGAATCAAGGGCGGTGGAATCGCGCTCTCATGGACCTTGCCGGAGGCGTCGGTGCAGAGCGGCTTTAACTCGGTCGCTTCCGCCGCTGGGCGATACCAAACAAAGTTATAACGGCGTTTGCCGGGCGTGATGTCATCGCGCGCGCCGGCGACCGGATAGCCGATCATTTGCTCGTGATCCGGCAATGAAAACGCAAACTCTTCGAAGATGGAACGATGCGTGGCCGGCGAAAACGCCGACTCTTCGGCCAGACCGCGCCATGCGACATAACCCGCGTATTCGGGTTGCACCTCCGGGGCGAATTGCGTGCGCAAGGTAGAGCGAACACCATCCGCAGCGATGAGCACATCAGCATCGCGCCGCGAACCATCCGACAACACCGCCGTCACACCATCACTGCGCTGCTCGGCTTTGACGATGCCGAGCCCGTCGTGATAATTCGATGATGGAAATACGCCATGGAAAAGATGATAGAGCCGACTCCAGCCGGTGAACAGTTGACGGAGCGGCAGCTCGCCGGTCACGTTGCCCGCTCGGTCAAGCACGATGCGCCGATCCACCCAGATGCCAAGCGGCGCGTTGCGCGCGACGCCCGATTGCCAAATGATTTCGCGCTGCTCCGGATGCGTCACCAAGCCGGCGCCACGCCCATCCATCGTGCCGGCCACGCGCTCGAAAATTTCAACGTCCCAGCCGGCGCGATGCAAGAGATTGCCGACCAGCAAGCCGCCTAGTGAGCCGCCCGCGATGATCGCTTTTGGATTGTTTGCCACAGTGAAGACGCAGGAATCGTTTTACCGGATCGATTGAGAAGCGACCGCGGCGGCCGCAGCCGCCGCGTTCCTGCAAGGCTACCTGAAACTACCTGCCTGGCTTTTACTTCCCTGCCTTTACTTGCCGGTTGCGCGCACCAACTCCCGCACCCGGCGCGGCGTAAGCGGCAACTCATCGCAGCGCACACCGAACGATCCAAGCGCATCTTCGATCGCTCGCGACAACGCACCCGGCGCACCCATGCGTCCCCCTTCACCACCACCTTTGATGCCGTACTCGGTGAATGGCGATGGCGTCTCCACATGCCCCACTCTGATCTCGGCCGGCATCTCATGCAGCGTCGGGA
>CAMDRJ010000076.1 GCA_945906755.1 Klebsiella pneumoniae
TGCCGGCTCGCCTATTGGATTGAACCCGTCGTGGTGACGGATTGGGGGGAAGCACCCGCCCCGAACGGACTGCTGGTCAGCGTGGTCAAGGCACCGGTGCTGCGATTGATGGTGTAGGCAGAGATGCTGCTGGAGCCGAAATTTGCTACATAAGCGAACGAGCCGCTCGAGTCGATGGTGATAGAACGAGGATTGGTCACCGCTCCAAACGGACTGTTGGTCACAGACGTCAATGCGCCGGTGCCGGCGGCGATGGTATAGGCCGAGACATCGGCGAATCCTTCATTCGCCGTATAGGCGAACTTGCCGCTTGGGTCGATGGCGATGGAGAAAGGGTTGGTTCCCGTCCCAAACGGATTGCCTGCCACCGCTGTCAGCGCCCCGGTGATCGCGTTAATGGCGTAGCCCAAGATGGCGTTGGTGCCGTAATCCGCTACATAAACGAACCTGCCGCTTGGGTCGACCATGACGGAATACGCTTCGGTCACAGCGCCAAACGTAATGCCCGCAATTGGCGTCAAAACGCCAGTGCTAGGGTGGATCGTATAGGCCGAGAGGCTGGCCGCCAAGACGTTGAGCGTGCCTGCGTTTGCCACGTAGGCAAATCGGCCGTTGGGGTGGATGGTGACAGCACGCGGATTGGTCCCCGCGGCGACCGTCGCGCCGCCGCTTAGGGCCCCGGTGGTGGCGTTGATGGTGTAGGCCGAAACGTTGCCGGCGTTCATATTCGCTACGTAGGCGAACTTGCCGTTTGGATCAACGGTGACCGATGACGGACTGTCCCCGGTTGCGATCGTCGCACCGCCGCTTAAGGCCCCGGTGGCGGCGTCAATGGCAAACGCCGAGACGTTGTCGGACCCGAAATTCGCCACGTAGGCGAATCTGCCGTTCGGCGCAACGGTGACGGAGGCGGGGTTGTTCCCCGCGCTGAACGGGCCGCCTGGTACGGACGTCAAGGCGCCAGTGCTCGCGTTGATGGTGTAGGCCGAGACATCATTGGCGTTGTAGTTCGCCACGTAAGCGAACTTCGGGGTGTACGACACCGCCGCCGTACCCTTGGTGATCGCCATGCCGAAACTGGCGTTGCGGGCGGTAACCGTCGCCAACGCAGTGAGCGCGCCGGTGGTGGCATTGAACGAATAGATCGAGACGGTGTTGGCATCGTAATTCGGTACATAGGCGAATTTGCTGCTCGGGTCGAAGATGACAGCACGCGGATTCGTCCCGGTGGACACGGCTGCGCCGAGGCTGGTCAACGCACCGGTGGTGGCATTGATGCTGAAGCCTTGGACATTGTCGGAGCCGGAATTCGCCACGTAGATGAACTTGCCGCTCGGGTCGATGGTGACGGTGCGGGGCTCAGTTCCAACCGTTACGGCTGCGCCGACGCTCGCCAACGCGCCGGTCGTGGCGTTGATGGTAAAGGCCGAGACGGTGCCGGCGTCGTGATTCGCCACATAGGCAAACTTGCCGCTCGGGTCGATGGTGACCGACAAAGGCCCGAGCCCGGTGGCAAACGTCGGACCGACGCCGACCAACGGGGAGAGTGCTCCGGTGGTGGAATTGATGGTGTAGGCCGAGATGCTGTTGGAACCGTAATTCACCACATAGGCAAACTTGCCGGTCGGATCGACGGCAACGGAGTAGGGGGTGGTTCCCGCAGCTACCGTCGGGCTGCCAACGACTGGGGTCAAGGCGCCGCTCGTAGCGTTGGTAGTGTAGGCCGAGACGTTGGCCGAGTTGGAATTCGCCACATAGGCGAACTTACCGGTTGGGTCGACGGTGACGGAGGAAGGAGCGGTCCCTGCACCAACTGTTGCGCCACCAACGACGGGTGTCAAGGCGCCGGTGGCGGCGTTGATGTTGTAAGCGGAGATATTGTTCGATGCAAAATTGGCTACGTAAGCGAATTTGCCGTTGGGGTCGATCGTCACCGCGTTTGGGCTGGACCCCGCCGTCACATAGCCGTTGTGGCGCAATTGGCCAGTGTCGGCGTTTACGGTGTACATAGAAACGGTGCCGTCGCCAAAATTCGCGACGTAGGCGAAACGTGGCACGCTGGTGGTGGCTGACGTTCCGCCACCACCACTCCCACCCCCACCGCAGGCGGCCAGCACCGTCAGAATGCATGCCATGAAAATACTGCTCAGATGAAAACGACGGTTCATGCTCTACGCTCTTGAAGCTTGTTGTTAGGTTTGATCGATGCGAGCGCCCGGCATTGCGTGGTCGGTAGTGGGCTTGTGGCCCAAGTGCGGTAGCGCTTCGAGTGTAGAGGCGGCACGACCTCGGCCTCCGTGATTTCCTTGTGATTGAGAACAAGATCATTGGTTCGATTCGCGAGGAAACCAGACGCAGCGATCGCCGGTGGGCGCGATGAGGTCAGTGCGCCGCGATTAATCACATGTATGGCGAGCTGAGTTTCTGCGATTTATTTCCGGTGACCGCGCTCGATAGCGGCGCGTTGGTTACTGCCAAATAGCCATCGCCAGTGCTTGTCTGTTAGGCTGCGCGCGCCGGGATGAAGCCTTGCTCCCGTCCACAATTCATCCAGATTGCCGCGAAATACCACGAAAGCCACCGATCAGTGTCATCCATAGCTCAATCGAAGCTACCCAAACAAGCCATCGCCGAACACTACGCCCGAGCCGAAGACACTAAAGGTTTCTCTCAGGTTGTCACAACGTTAGGCCCAATTGCCCTCCTATGGTGGGGCATCGCGCTAAGCGCGGAAATCTCGTATTGGCTTACCGCGGGCATCACGCTCCTCATGAGTCTTTTCCTGTTGCGCGTATTCGTGCTGATGCATGAATGCGGCCACGCCAGCTTGTTTCGCACGCGCAGCCTCAATAAGGTGTTCGGATTTGTCTTCGGCGTGTTCTCGGGCATGCCGCAATATGTGTGGTCCGAGCATCACGCCTACCATCATGCGACCAACGGCAACTGGGCGAAGTATCGCGGGCCCTTATCGATCGTGACGGTCGATGATTACGCCGCGATGAATGCCAGGCAGCGACGCAACTATCGCTACGCGCGCAATATCTGGCTCGCTTTTTTCGCCGGACTGTCTTATCTGGTGCTGAGTCCGCGGATCAACTGGCTCAAGGGCAGTCTTGGTCTCGCGCGCCATGTAATCCAACGGAAGCTTGCCCAGCCCACTGTGTCGCTTCGCGACCATGTGGCGACGTACAAGACGCGTTACTGGTCCTCACCAAAGCAGTATTTCCATATGTTCTGGAATAACGTGGTGCTGCTCACCGCGTGGGTGTTGATGTCGATGGCGCTTGGACCGCTGCTCTTTTTTGCCGTGTACATCATCAGCGTTTCGCTCGCGGGCGCGGCCGGGATCGTGCTCTTTACCGTGCAGCACAATTTCGAGCATTCGTATGCGAGCGGCGACGAGGGCTGGGAAGCCGATGCCGCGGCGATCGAAGGAACGAGTTTTCTGCTTCTCCCAGGGTGGCTGAATTGGTTTTCCGCGAACATTGCGTTTCATCATGTTCACCACTTGTCGGTGCGCATTCCGAATTACCGGCTGGTTGATTTCCACAACGACCATGCGGATCTATTCCAAGGCGTCACGCGGATAAAGCTCTCGCGTATTCCGGCGGCGCTCAAATGCATCCTTTGGGATACCAGTGCGCGCCGGATCATTTCCGTGGCGGAATTTAATCAGCGCGCGTAGGACAGGGGCCCCACCAGTCGCGCCGCATAGCGAACCCTTCGTGCCGCTCAATCAGGCGCGGCAGTTCGAGCATCGATTAAGCGCTGCCGTTGCTTACCGGACCGCCATGTGTGCGGAGGTGTCGGGATCGAAAGCGGCGTAGCATTCATTGCTCGATATCGAAAGGAACATCATGCCGGTCACAAAAATTCGTGGCGTCAATATCCGTTATCAAATTCTGGGCGAGAAAGGGCCGTGGGTCGCGTTGATCACCGGTGGTCGCCATCCGCACGATGAGTTCGTGCCGCTGGCCAAAAGGATCGCCGATGCCGGTTACCGCGTCGTGCTGCACGACCGGCGCAACACGGGGGGCTCCGATGTTCTGATCGATGGCGATGTTGCCGAGGAAACGCTCTGGCTTGATGACCTCCACGACCTTCTCAAGCAGCTGAATGCGTTGCCGGCGTTTGTCGGCGGTTCTTCAGCGGGGGCGCGCACCGCGATGCGCTTCTATTTGCGGTTTCGCGACGCGGTACGTGGCTTACTGCTGATGCGAGTGACTGGCGGTGCCTTTGCGGCCGGCCGTTTGCCCGAAATTTATTACGGTCAATTCCTGAAAGTAGCCAAGCAAGGCGGCATGGCCGCGATCTGCGCGCATGAGCAATATCAGCAGCGCATTGCCGCCAACCCCGCCACGCGTGAGCGCCTGATGGCAATGAAGCCGGAACGCTATATCGCGGTGATGTCCAACTGGTTGGATCAATTCAATGCCGGCGTGAACTTGCCGGTAATGGGGGTGACCGAAGCGGAACTGCGATCCATCGCCGTTCCAACCGTGGTGATCCCGGGCAACGACCAAACGCATTCCTCAAAGAGCGGGCAGCTCGCCGCCAATCTCATTCCGGGTTGCAAGCTGCATCAGCTGCCGATCACCGATCAAGAAGTGCCGCTCATCCCGTATCCGGATTGGGCGAAGTACGAAGACGAGATTGCGCGCGTGTTTGTCGAGCATATGAAAAAAGCGGCGCTGTAGCGGCTGCTAGTCGTTGGGTTGATCGATGACGGTGCCTGTTGGGTCGTCAAAATTCTATCCGGCCGTCACCAATTCTCGGGCCCGCTCTCGCAGCGCGTATTTCTGAATCTTGCCGGTTGCGGTGACCGGCACCGCACCGATCACGACCCGCTTGGGCAGCTTGAAGCGGGCAAGATGGCTACGGCAATGCTCGATGATGTCGGCTTCAGACACCTGGGCATCCGGTTTCAATTGCACGAACACGCAGGGCGCCTCGCCCCACTTTTCGTCCGGCTGGGCGACCGCCGCCGCCAATGCAACCGCCGGATGCCGATACAACGCGGTTTCGATCTCCACGCTCGAGATATTCTCGCCGCCCGAAATGATGATGTCTTTCTTGCGATCCTTGATCTCGACATAGTTGTCGGCATGCCACACCGCGAGATCGCCGGAATGCATCCAGCCGCCGGCGAACGCTTCGGCGGTGGCCTTGGCGTCTTTCAAGTAGCCGAGCATGACGGTGTTGCCGCGAATCAGGATCTCGCCCATCGTCTTGCCGTCTTGCGGCACTGGTTTGCAGGTGCGCGGATCACCGACGATATGTCCATCGATCACCGGCATTCGAACACCCTGGCGCGCCATGCGCGTGGCGCGTTCTTCATCGGGTAGCGATTGCCACGCTTCCTGCGGCGCACAAGTTGTCGAGGCGCCGTGGAGCTCCGTCATGCCGAAAATATGCAGCACCTGAAAGCCAAGATCCTCCATGGCTTTCAACACTTTCGCAGGTGGTGGTGAGCCGCCGGTCTGCAGTTGGACAATGTGATCAAACGAACGGCGCTGGTCGGCCGGCAGATTGATCAACATTGCGAGCACCGTCGGCGCGCCACACATATGCGTGACGCGATGTTCTGCGATCAGATCGAACACCATCGCCGGATCCACCTTGCGCAGACATATATGCGTGCCCGCCATTGCGGTGATCGCCCAGCTATAGCACCAGCCGTTGCAATGGAACAAGGGCAGCGTCCAAAGATAGATCGGCGCAGCGGGCAACGGCCAGCCCATGATGTCGCTGCAGGATTCGAGGAACGCGCCGCGGTGGTGATAGACGACACCTTTGGGGCGCCCGGTCGTGCCCGAGGTGTAATTGAGTGCGATCGGGGCGTACTCGTCTTCAGGCAACGACCACTTCAGATCGGGCGTGCCCTCCTTGAGGAATGCTTCATATTCGATCGACCCGACCCGCTCGCCCGCGCCGGTATAGAGGGAATCATCACTGTCGATGACAAGAATCTTCCGCTTCACTTTGGCGAGTGCAGGGCCGACCACACCTGAGAATTCACGATCGGTGATCAACACCTTCGCCTCGCCGTGTTCGAGAATGTAAGCAACCGTATCCGCATCGAGGCGCGTATTGATTGCGTTCAGCACCGCGCCGATCATCGGCACACCAAAGTGCGCATCGAGCATCGCCGGGACGTTCGGCAGCATCGCCGCGACCACATCGCCCTGTTTCACACCGCGTCGCCTTAATGCCGAACCAAGACGCTTTGCGCGCTCATGAAATTCGCGGTAGGTGATTCTCCGCTCACCGTGCACGACCGCTATACGATCGGGATGAATCTCCGCGGCGCGCGGCAGGAATGTGACTGGCGATAGCGCAACCCGATTTACTGGCGAGGGCATGAGACCGACCCATTTGTCACGTTGAGCGGGAACACGTCGCCGGGGCGCCTTGGCTCCGGAACGGGTCTTGGCGGCCTGCGTTCTCTTTGGCTGCGCGGACGGCACGCTTGTCTTCGCTCGCGCTGCATGCGTTTTTTTCTTGCTGGCGACCACGATGATCCTCCTTTACCAACGATCCAATGCCACCGCTATGCACGTCGATCCAAAGCGCGCTATGGCACACTTCGAGATCCCCTGACGACTGCGACTTCATGTTGGTCCTGTCTCTTACGCCTATTTCTACTACAAAACGCACCTAGCCTCGCCGGTGGACCTCGACTAATCAAGGAGAAAGCAAATGGGTAACTTGTTAGCGTCGCGGACCGCGCTTGTCACTGGCAGTTCGCGTGGGATTGGCCAGGCGATTGCCCTGCGACTAGCGGCTGACGGCGCAATGGTCGTCGTGCACTATCAATCGAATCGCGCGGCGGCAGAGGCCACTCTGCAGGCCATCGCAGCCGCGGGCGGCCAGGCGATTGCGATCCAAGGGGATATTGCGTCGGTCGCATCGATAAAGGCGATGTTCGCGGCGCTCGATGAAGCGCTGCGCGCCAAGACCGGATCGAACGGCATCGACATCCTGGTCAACAACGCCGGCATCCTCGTGCCGGGCATGCTCCAGGATTACACCGAGTCTGACTTCGATCGGCAGATCGGTACCAACTTCAAGGGACCGTTTTTCGTCACGCAAGCGGCGCTCTCGCGATTACGCGATGGCGGGCGCGTGATCAACATCAGCTCAGGCACGGCGCGGCGCGCCAATCCGGCGACGATTGCCTATGCAGCGAGCAAAGCGGCGCTCAACTACTTCGGCCTCGCTCTTGCCGCGCAACTCGGCGAACGAAAGATTACGGTTAACACACTTGCACCGGGCCTCACCGAAACCGACATGGTGAGTGGGTTAGAGGGAAATCCGGTGATCGAGCGAACGAAGCAAAACACCGTGCTTGGACGAATCGGCAATGTTCACGACGTAGCCGAGGCCGTCGCGTTTCTCGCCTCGCCAGGCGCGGGCTGGATTACCGGGGAGGTCATTCATGCGACGGGTGGGGAGTTGCTCTAGGAGCAAGTCACGCCATTGGGCAGTACACAGCGTTCGTGTATCCTGCACCAGACTTTGATTGGCTCAACCGGGCCAGTTTGAGACATTCAGCACTTCACACCGGAGGCGCGTGAGTTGAATCCGCGAATCGCGGCCCCGCCGATTGACGCATGATGCCGCTGCCTGCCGCGCTCGCCGCGTTTCGTGTCCGTAGTTTCCGTTTCCAATGGCCAGCCGATCTGTTGATCTCCTGGGCGTTCGAGATGGAAATGCTGATCCTTGGCTGGTACGTGCTGGTCGAGACCGGCTCGGTGATGCTGCTTACGCTCTTCGCATCGCTGATCTACCTTGGCACGCTGGTGGCGCCGCTGATGGGCGTGATCGGTGATCGGATTGGTCATCGCACCGTGCTGTTCGCCACGCGCACGGCCTACATGCTCTTGGCCGCGACCATTGCCACGCTTGCATTTGCGGGCATGCTGTCCCCTTGGTATGTTTTCGTAACGACTGCGTTGGCAGGCCTTCTGCGCACGTCTGACATTGGCGTACGAAGCGCACTGGTCGCGGCGACCGTGCCATCCCAATTCCTCGTCGGTGCGATGAGCATTTCGCGCACGACCGCCGATTCCGCCCGCATCATGGGCGCACTCACCGGCGCAGGGCTGTTCGTGGCGTTCGGCATGGGGCCGGCCTATGTTGCGATTACATGCTTCTACGCCCTCGGCACGATGCTTCTCGTTGGCGCCGGACCGGAGTTGAAGCCGGCTGGTGGCGCACCGTACACCTCGCCATGGCGTGATCTCATCGCAGGGATCGCCTATATCTGGAACACACCACGCCTGCTCGCTGCGATGTGGCTCGCCTTCCTCATCAATATGTGCGCCTTTCCGCTGGTGACCGGACTCATGCCGTATGTGGCAAAGAGTGTCTTTGGGACCGATCAGGCAGGCTTTGGATATCTCGTCGCCGGCCTCGCGTCGGGCGCGCTTTGCGGCTCGATCGCATTGAGCATCGCCGGTGAACGCATGCGGGTCGAGCGCATCATGATCGGCTCGATGGTTGCGTGGTACGTGATGCTGATCGCGTTTGGACAGGTGACCGACATGACGATGGGCATCGGTTGCCTGTTGGTCATCGGTATTGCGCAAGGGCTTTGCATGGTCACGCTTGCAGTGATTCTGCTTCGCACCGCGGCCCCGCAGTATCGCGGCCGGGTGATGGGCGTGCGCATGCTGGCCATCTACGGTAATCCGGTTGGGCTATTGGTCGCCGGCGTCTTGGTTGAGCGAATCGGCTACGGCAACACGACGATCGTGTACGGCGCCGTAGGGCTCTTCTTTACGCTCGTTATTTTTCTTCGCTGGCGCGTCGCGGTTCTTCCTGCGGAGGCGCCGCGCGCGTAGGGATGCGGCTGCGGCTAGTTCGGCGTGGCGGTGTGCCGCGCTTCCTCTGCCAACATCCGATTGACGGTGCGCCGCATATGCACGCGTGCGGTATCTGAGACGATGTTCACCAGCGGCCGATCGCCGCTGCGTTCGAGTTCGGCTTGCTGTGCTTCGACCACTACGCGGTCTTCGTTGAACGCGGTTGAGCTGTCGCGATAAAGCGATTCGGTCGCTGACGCGTCATCCGGCCGTGAACCGTTGGCGGCCGACCAGAAATAAAAGCACGACCCTTCGGTCTCCGGTGTGAGGCCGTGGAAGAGCCGAATCGAGAACGCCCCCGGCTGCTCGCGATTTTGTTGTGCGCCGCGACCCACGTCGAGGGCACCGCTCCACTGGCGCACGCTGCCCGGTGCGGTGTACTCGAACTCTTGCCAGCGATCCACCCGCCCTTTGAAGTCGACCGTGCGGGTGTAGGTGGGCGGCGGGATCACGTCCAGCATCCAGCGCATGAAATGCAATCCCTGGTCTTTGGGCGTGATCTTCATCTTCGCCTCGACATGCGAATTCGGATTGCCGCCGATCGTCGTGGTGTGTACGTAACCAAGGTGCGTGAGGTCCATGAGGTTATCGACCATCAGCATATAGTTCGCTTTGATGTGATACACCTCGTTCTTGTGCGGCCAGTTCACTGAATCGTTGTGATAGGGAAACGGCACGATCAGCGATTTATCGGCGCGCGCGGGCTCTCCCATCCAGATCCAAACGAACTCGTCCTGCTCGACGATCGGGTAGCTCTGCACCTTCACTTCCTCGGGAATGATCGTCTGTCCCGGTACTTGCACGCAACGTCCGGTGCCATCGAAGACGAGGCCGTGATAGCCGCATTGCAGCCCGGTCGCCACGATCTTGCCAAGCCGCAATGGCGTGCCGCGATGGCAGCAACGATCTTCCAGCGCGCTCGCTTTGCCGGTGGCATCACGAAACAGCACGATCGGCTCATCGCAGATGCGCCTCGCCAAGGGCTTATCGACGAGTTCGCGTTGCCACGCCGCGATGTACCACGCATTGCGAATGAACATGGGGTTCTCCGAAGTCGAGTGGATCAGGCACGAAGGTATAGGAAAATCAAATACCACGTCTCCTCTTGCCAGGGCGGTAAATACCGAACATCGAGGGGTCAATTGAACGGCCGACTTTGAACGGGCGCGCGCTGAAGTGTCGCGCTATGAGAGGTAATTCCCTATATCGGCGATTCTAGGGCGATCTGCCGACGTAACTCCCGAAAGCGCTCTTCGGGCTTGGCGCCAAAGAGCGGGTCTGGTCGGTTAGGCACCGCGTTGCGCACCAACGCCCAGTCCTCGGCCGTCAGTGCTTTCCCTGCTTCGCCAAGCACATCCGACTCCTCTTTGGCGATGTGGCTGCGGTAATAAACGAGATAAGTGGCAGCCGCCATCTCGACATCCTCACGCGGAACGACTGCGCCATCGAGGATGGTCGAGAGCTGCATGAGCAGTGCGTCGCTCGCCCGCGCGATCACGCGGTGCTCCTGGCGTAGTCGCGCAATGGGCAGTTCGAGCCTTGGTAAGCGCTCAGCCAGTCGCGCGAAGGCGACGTCCTCGCGCGGGTGATGGAGCGCGTCGGAGTATTCGCGCAAGTAGGTAACGGCATCGAGCATGAGTTCGTAGCTTGGCCGCTCCCCGCCGTGGAAAATATCGATCTGCCGCTCCAGCAGGGTGAGCAGCCGCTGAAAGTACAGGTGATCCGTGTGCCAAGCCTTGATCGGGTCCATGACCGATTAATTCGCCGCGGTCTGCGCTGATTTGAGAATGGGCATCCACCGCGCGACTTCGCTCTTGACGAGATCGGCAAGAGCCTGCGGTGAGCGCCCGGCCTGGTCGGGAATCACGCTACCCAAATCCAGCAAACGCTTGCGGGTGGCCTCATCTGTGGCGGCTTGCCGGTGAGTTCATCCGCTTGCCTTGGCTGTCGGAGGCGCGCAAGCAGGCGCTCGTGCGCATAGAGAACCGTGACGCACTCGTCGCGGCAATGGCGCAGGGGAAGGGCGTCCTCGTCCTCACCGGCCATTTCGGCAACTGGAAGTTCGCCACGAAGGCCGCCATTGCCCAGTTCCCGCATATGCGCGGCAAGTTACACTTCGTGGGCCGCGCGCTGAAGCCGCGGTGGCTCGACCGCCTCGTCACACATCGCTTCAACCAGGCGGGGGCCTACGTGCTTCCGAAGCTGGGCGCGCTCGATGCGATGCGCGGGTGCCTTGAGCAGGGCGACGTGCTCGTGTTTCCGCTCGATCAACACGCGTGGCCTCCAGACGGCGTCGAGGTCGATTTTTTCGGGGCTCCCGCGTGGACGTCGAAGAGCCTCGCCATCATCGCGCTGGCGACCGGCGCGCCGGTGTTACCGGTCGTCGCATGGCGCGAAGCTGGCGGCCGGCACGTGCTGCGGTTCGAGGAGGCGCTGCCGCTCATCGAGTGCGAGAATATGGACGAGGCGATCCGGCGCAACATGCTCGCACATAACCAGGCGCTGGAACGCTTGGTCCTTCGCCACCCGGAGCAGTGGAATTGGGTGCAACGGCGCTGGAAGCACGCGGCGAGCAGGCAGCCGCCGCGCGCGCAGTGCTAGCCCGCATTTCACACGCGTCCCCGTATGAGAAATTCGGACTAGTACTTGGCACTCCCTGGCGTGCGCGGAAACGGAATCGCGTCCCGCACGTTCGACAGCCCGGTTGCGTAAGCGACCGTTCGTTCGAAGCCCAATCCAAATCCCGCATGCGGCACCGAGCCGTAGCGGCGCAGATCGCGATACCAACTATAGTGATCGCGATCGAGGCCGCTTTCTGCCATGCGCGCGTCCAGCACATCGAGTCGCTCTTCGCGTTGACTGCCGCCGACGATCTCGCCGATCCCTGGGGCCAGTACGTCCATCGCGGCGACGGTCTTGTCATCGTCGTTCAGCCGCATGTAGAAGGCCTTAATCGCTTTTGGATAATTCATCACGATCACCGGCCGACCAACATGCTTCTCGGTGAGATACCGCTCATGTTCGGATTGCATGTCGATGCCCCAGTGCACCGGGTAGTCGAACTTTTGCTTCGAGCGTTCGAGGATTGCGATGGCCTCGGTGTAGTCCATGCGGACGAATTCCTTGTCGACGATGCCTTGCAACTTAGCGACGATGCCCTTTTCGATGCGCTCATCGAAGAAAGCCATGTCTTCCGGCCGCTCATTCAACAGCGTCTTGAAAATATGCTTCAAGAGGGCCTCGGCGAGACTCGCGTCATCGGCCAGATCGGCGAACGCGATCTCCGGTTCGATCATCCAGAATTCCGCCAAGTGGCGGCTGGTGTTCGAGTTCTCTGCGCGGAAAGTCGGGCCGAATGTGTAGACCTTCGACATCGCGAGGCAATAGGTCTCGACGTTGAGTTGTCCGGACACGGTGAGGAAGGTTTCGCGCCCAAAGAAGTCCTGCGTGAAATCGATCTTGCCGGCGGGCGTGCGCGGCAGATTGGCAAGATCGAGGGTCGAGACGCGAAACAGCGCGCCAGCACCTTCGGCATCGGAGGCGGTAATGATCGGCGTGTTGACCCAGAAGAAGCCGTTGTCATCGAAGAAGCGATGGATCGCTTTGGCAATCGTGTGACGCACCCGCGTGGCGGCGCCGATCACATTGGTCCGCGGCCGCAGATGTGCCACTTCGCGGAGGAACTCGAGCGTGTGCGGCTTGGGTTGAATCGGATAGGTATCGGGATCTTCAACGAGGCCCACGACCTTGACTGCGCTCGCTTGCATCTCGAACGGTTGCCCCTTGGCGGGCGAGGGGACGATGGTGCCGGTGGCTTCCAGCGAACAACCCGCGGTGAGATGCAGCACGCCATCGGTGTAGTTCGCCAGCGTATTCGGCGCGACCACCTGGACCGTGTGGAACGACGATCCGTCTGAGACGCTCACGAATGAAAAGCCCGCCTTGGAATCGCGACGCGTGCGGACCCAGCCGCGCACGGTTACCGGTGTGTCGGCGGGGGCCTTGCCGGCAAGAATGTCGGCGCACGAAAGTGTTGTCATGGCGTTTAGTCTGCGTACCGGATCATTGTGCGATCCAGATGAATGAAAGGAGAGCCGCGTTACTCGCGGTAGCTTGGGTCCATGCGGTCGAGTTTACGCAATAACGCGGGCCATTCGAGTACGCCAAAGGGACGACGCGTTCCGGGTTGATAGTTGAGATAAGTCTTCGCCACGATATCGGCGGGCACCGGATGCAATTCGCTGTTGCAGGCCATCGCGGCAAGCTGCGTGCGGCAAGATAGCTCCAGCCGATGCATGGCATTGAACGCTTCGGGAACGGTTCGCCCGACCGTGAGGAGCCCGTGGTTGCGCATGATCATCGCGTTGTTGTCACCGAGATCGCGTACCAGCGCCTCCTGCATCGACATGTCGAGCACCACGCCTTCGTAGTCGTGATAGCTGATCTGCGCGAATCGCATCGAGGTCTGTGTCGCGGGGAGCAGACCGCATTTCAACATCGATACCGCCATGCCAGGCCAAGTATGCGTGTGGATGACGCAACCGATTTCAGGTTTCGCTTCATGAATGGCAGTGTGGATCACCACGCCCGCTTGATTGATGCCGTAATTGAGATCGCCGAAATCCGGCCGTGCGAGCAGCTTGCCATGATGGTCCATCTTGACGAGGCTCGATGCAGTGATTTCCTCGTACAACATGCCGTACGCATTGATGAGGAGCGCATTGCCTTCGCCCGGCACGCGCGCCGAAATGTGATTGGCGATCATGTCCGACATACCGTAATGGGCGATCAGGCGATAGCAGGCCGCGAGATCGATGCGTGCCTGCCACTCCGCTGCGGAGCAGGTTTTCTTCATCGACTGCAATGGCATATGGGAAAGGTCGGTCATCGCTCGCTCCTTCAATTAAGATTGCGCCGAAACAAAGCGAACAGCCGCTCCCAATGCCGTTCGGCCGCGGGCTTGTTGTACTTTTGCCGCTGCGGGAACGCAAAGCCGTGGCCTACGCCTGGATAGACTTCGATCGTCGCGCGGGTGCCCGCTGCTTTCAACGCGGCACGTAGCTGCTCGATCTGCGCGGGTGGCGTGAGTTCGTCTGTTTCTCCAAACGCGAAGTAGGCTTCGCCCTTGATCTTGCCGACATGCAGATGCGGGCTATCGGGTTTGTCGGTGGCGAGCGACACCCCGTAATAAGACGCGATCGCGGCGAAGCGCTCCGGATAGTGATAGCCGGCCACTGAGACGAACGGGCCGCTCATGCAATAACCGACTGCCCCGAGCGCGCCTTTGCGGATGTACGGTTGCTTGTCGATGAAGGCGAGCAGATCACCGGTATCGTCTGCAATGCCCTGATTGGAGAGTGAATGCATGAGCGAATACATGCGCTTTCGCTCGGCGCTGTCGGCCACGAAGGTTTCGGGCGAGAGAACGGTGCCGTGGCCGTGCCGGTAATACAAATTCGGCAGCAGCACGCAATAGCCGACGGTGGCGATACGGCGCGCCATGTCGAGCAACTCTTCGCGTATGCCGGGCGCATCCATATAGAAGATGATGCCGGGCCACGGGCCGCCCTGTTCCGGACGGCAGATGAAGGTATCGACGCTGCCCGCGCGGGTAGGGATGTTGGTTTGAGTTTCAATCATTGAGCACTCCTTCGGATGAGGCGACGGCGTCTTCGAGACGTTGGCTGGTTCGCGCCATCATCTTACTTCGTGTTTCCCGAAGCGTCCGGCCGGGTTGCCCAACCCATTCGGGTCATAATCCGAAACTGTTTGAGTGAATGAATGGAGTAGTCATGCAGAGGAAATCGCAGGTGGCCGGTAAGTGGATCGCTCGCGGTCTCATTGCGCTTGTTGTCGGCTACGCACCGACCCTTCTCGCCCAGACCTATCCCGCCAAACCGGTCCGCATGATCGTCGCCTCACCGGCGGGCAGTGTGCCAGACACCTTGGCGCGATCACTGGGAATGCCGATCGGCGAAGCGTTCGGTCATCCGGTGGTCATCGAGAACCGGCCGGGCGCCAACGGCAACATCGGCATGGAAGCGTGTTCACGTGCAACACCGGACGGCTACACGATCTGCATGGCAAGCGGGGCAATCATCACGCTTAACCCGTTTGCATACGCAAAGATGCCGTTCGACGTCGAAGACCTGGTACCGGTCGTGCATGTCGTCAATTTCGATCAGGCGATCGCCGTCACGACCAGTCTGCCGGTCAACAACATTCGAGAGTTGATCGACTATGCGAAGGCGAAGCCCGGTGCGCTGAGTTGGGCCTCGCTTGGGAACGGCAGCACCGCTCATCTCTACCTGGAATGGCTGCAATCGAAGTCCGGCGTGCGCATCGTGCATGTGCCCTATAAGAGCTCGCCGCAGGCGCTCCAATCGGTCGCCACTGCCGAGACGCACATCACGACGCTCACGCCAATCCTCTTCGCGCCGTTTGTGGCATCGGGAAAGATCAAAGTGTTAGCGGTGGTCAGCGGTTCCGCACGCACCCCCACCATGCCTGGTGTGCCGACATTCGCGGAGCAGGGCTTCGATCTTGATTTCCGCAACTGGGTTGCGTTCTATTACCAGAAGGGTGTTGCCACGGAGCCGGTCAGACGTTGGAATGCCGAGGTGAACCGCGTGCTCGCCGATCCCGCATTTGTGCAGCGATTCCTCACGACACTTGGCGTCTCACCTGCCGGTGGAACGCCCGAGGCGCTGGCGGCCTTCGCGAAAAAGGGCCGCGTGACGGGCGCGGAACTGGCGAAGATCGCCAATTTGAAATATGACTAAGGACTTTCAACGACATTGGATAGAACCGACAGAGTGCATCGCGTGCACCTCGACAGCCACGACCGGCATCGACACGCTTTCGGTGTAGTGTAGGGGCAGTCCGTTTTCAATGGAGGCGATGGCATGAGCACACATACCGTTGCAATTCGCATGGCCGTGGCGGGACTACTGATCCTCTTCGTGCCGCTTGTGCATGCACAGAACTATCCGAATCGCCCCATCACCATCGTTATCCCGCTGGCGGCAAGCGACGCGGGCGATATCGCCGGACGCGCGATCGGCGAGGCCCTATCGAAGATCCTCAAGACCGCCATCATCGTCATCAACCGGCCCGGGGCGGGCGGTGTCATCGCTACCGACAGTGTCGTCAAGGCGCCGCGCGACGGTTACACACTGCTCTTTGCACAGAATCCTGCGCTAACCTATCGGCCGGTGATGGAGGCGCAGACCGTGCCCTACGATGCGATCAAGGACCTGACGCCGCTTGGGATCACATCGCGTTCTCCGCTGGTGCTCGCAGTGCGCGGCGATGCGTCGCACCGATCGTTCAAGGAGCTGGTCGATCTTGCGAAGACCAAGCGGGGGCAGCTGCGCCTGGGCACCCCGGGTGTGGCGTCGGCGGCGGATTTCGCCATCCACTTGATCAATGGCCTCACCGGCGCGGAATTCACATCGGTCCCATTCAATGGTGCAACGCCCGCCGTGACCGCGTTGCGGGGTGAGCACATCGATGGCGTGGTCTCGACCCTTGGTTCGATGAGCGCGCATTTTAAGAATGGCACGCTACGAGCTTTGATGATTTCGGACAAGTTTCCCGACCTGCCCACCGTCCCAACCTTGCAAGAGCTGGGCTATCCGCAGAGCATGTTCGGCGTGTGGTTTGCCTTTTTGGGACCGGCTGACATGCCAGCCGAGGTGGTCAGGATCCTCGTGCCGGCGATCGAGGCGGCCGCAAGATCGCCCGAGCTCGCCGATCGGCTATCGCCGCTTGGCATCGTGCAGGCGTATGCATCGCCGGAACGACTCACTGCAACCATTCGCGAGGAATACCGCGATGTGAAAGTGCTCGCCGTCAAGGCGGGACTGATCAAATAAGGAAACCTGATTAGCAATGAAACTCCGCCACCGTCCGCAGGCGCGAATCGGTCCAGGCGCCGGTGGTAGCGGCGGCTTTAATCAGTCGCCGAAGGATGGCCTTGAGTTGAAAGCGCCGGTTGAATCGATACTGGGCCTCAGCGAGATAG
>CAMDRJ010000077.1 GCA_945906755.1 Klebsiella pneumoniae
CCGATGGCGCGGTAACGCGCACTCCCGGTGTGGTCTGTTGTGTGATGACGGCCGATTGCCTGCCGGTCCTCCTGGCTGATGAAGCTGGAACGGTCGTTGGCATCGCGCATGCCGGATGGCGGGGGCTCGCACAAGGCGTCATCGAGGCAACCATCGATCGAATGCAAATGGCGCCCGGACGAATCGTTGCCTATCTTGGGCCGGCCATCAGTCGCCAGGAGTATGAAGTCGGCGCAGAGCTACTCGAGCTATTTGTCAAAGCGGACGCCGGTGCCGCCGCGTCTTTCACGGCCAAAGGTGGCGGGAAGTACTGGTGCGACCTCTATGGTCTCGCTAAGCGTCGCCTGGTGCGATTGGGTGTCCGCGCCATCGACGGCGGAACATACTGTACCTACGGCGATGCGGCGCGCTTCTTCTCGTTTCGCCGTGACGGTCAAACCGGTCGCATGGCATCGTTCATTTGGCTGACTTAATGACTCCACTTGGTTACATCATCACCGCAACCGTGATTGGCGGTGTCGCCTCTTCGCTCGCCGCCGCGCTCATATCGCTCGCGGCCCGCAAGGAATGGGTCGGCTCGCTAGTGAGCTTCGCAGTGGGCACCATGCTCGGCGCGGCGTTTTTGGAGATCCTGCCGCACGCATTCGAGCAGTCCACCAATTTTCAAGGTCTCGCGGCCACCGTACTCGCCGGTATCTGCGGACTTTTCCTGCTCGAAAAATTGGTCATCTGGCGCCATCATCACCATTCGATCGATGAGGCGGCCAATGGTGCCGCAGACGGCCACGCCGAACATGCGGGAGGGCATCACCATCATCACGCGCATGACAGCGGGCGCAGTGGTTTTCTAATCCTGGTGGGCGATAGCTTCCACAATTTTGTCGACGGCGTGCTGATTGCCGCGGCTTTTCTAGAGAGCATCCCGCTTGGCATCGTGACCGCCACCGCCGTTATCGCCCATGAAATTCCGCAGGAAGTGGGCGATTTCGTGATTCTGCTGCATTCGGGTTACACGCGGAGGCGGGCTTTGCTGGTCAATCTCGCCTCGAGCCTGGCCATGGTGGTGGGCGGGCTGATCGGCTTTGTTGCCCTGAACGGTATTCGCGAATGGTTGAATCCGATCCTCGCAATTGCCGCCGCCAGCATGATCTACATCGCCGTGGCAGATCTGATCCCCGGCTTGCACAAGCGTCATGAGTTGCGCGCCACCGCAGTGCAGGTGTCACTGATCGCGCTTGGTGTGTTGATGATTTGGGGTGTCGGGCTGTTCACCCACGGGCATTGAGTTCCGCGCATTTTTTGCGGCGCGCGTACGGCGCCGTTGTGGTGTGCCGACGATCCAAACGAAGAGCGCCAGCGGCAGAATGCCATAACCGATCAGGGTCCCGAGCGCGGCGAAGAACGTAGGCTGGAAGACGGCCATCAGAATCACCACATAAAGCCATGCGATTGCGATGATGTACACGGATTGGTGATTCCTCGAATGCCGCCCGATGGATGGTTGACAGGGGGAATGGTGCAATGCAACAATCGGCCGGACGATTCCCATATCGGCTAGCCACTCGCATGCGGTCTTGCCTTGGCGTAGCCGCTTCCTTCACGCAAATACAACCACTTCCATGATTGACGGCTCAAAGGCGGGACCGGGTCGCACCGTGCAGCCGCCATGGCAAAGTGGCTCATTCTCGGTGCCGGCATTTTGGCAGCAATTCCTCGCTTGGACGGCGCAATCCCCCGCTTTTGCGCAGTTGGTGGCCCGCACCATGGGCGATCAGGCAACGCTCTGGAAAGAATGGATCGAGCGCGCTTACACCGCAGCGCCCGGCGATCAGGCGCCACCAGGGGGCGCGGATGCCAGACAACCGGATGCGTACTTCACGTTTCTTCGCGATGCGCATGCGCTCAACGGGCGGTTTCTGCAGACCGCGGCGGAGCTTGCCGAGATGGACGACAAGGCGAAGGGCCAGCTCCATTTCTTCCTGCGCCAATACATCGATGCCTTGGCGCCAGCGAATTTTCTCGCGACCAATCCCGACGCGATGCGTTTGGCGCTGGAAACCAATGGCGAGTCCCTGCAAAAGGGCATGACCAATCTCATCGACGATATCGCCAAAGGGCGGATCTCTACGGTTGATGAGTCCGCCTTCGAGGTCGGGCGCAATCTTGGGGTGACCGCTGGCGTGGTGGTGTTCGAAAACCAATTGATCCAACTCATTCAGTATCAGCCCGCGACAGCAACCGTCTATGCACGGCCGCTCCTGATCGTCCCGCCTTGCATCAACAAGTTCTACATCCTCGATCTCCAACCGGAAAATTCCTTCGTTCGTCATGTGGTGGAGGCGGGCTTTACCGTGTTCATCGTCTCTTGGCGCAACCCGGATGCCTCGCTTAGCGAGCTGGGATGGGACGATTACATCGGCGAGGGGCCGCTTGCCGCGATCGATGTGGTGCGCAAAATCAGCGGCCAGGAACAGATCAACACGCTCGGGTTTTGCGTCGGCGGGACGATTCTTTCCACGGCGCTTGCGGTGCTGGCGGCGCGTGGCGATAGGGCTGCATCCAGTGTGACGCTCCTTGCGACGCTGTTGGATTTCAGCGATGCGGGCGAAATCAGTTGCTTCGTCGATGAGGCTACCGTCGCTGCGCGCGAAGCATCGATCGGCCAGGGCGGCATCCTCTCGGGCCGTGAATTGGCGACGGTGTTCTCGGCCTTGCGCGACAAAGACCTGATTTGGTCGTACGTGATCAACAACTACCTGAAAGGATCGCGCCCGGGTCCGTTCGATATTCTGTATTGGAATGCCGATTCGACCAATCTACCGGGGCCGATGTTTTGCTGGTACGTCCGCAATCTGTATCTGGACAATAAGCTGCGTGAACGCAATGCACTGACCGTCTGTGGCAACCCAATCGACCTGCGTGCGATCGATGTGCCCGCCATGATCGTCGCGACGCGCGAAGACCATATCGTGCCGTGGCGATCGGCCTATGCATCCACGCAGTTGTTAGGCAAGCAACCGCAATTCATCCTCGGGGCGAGTGGCCATATCGCGGGCATCGTCAATCCACCCGCCAAACAAAAGCGCAGCTTCTGGACGATCCCCGCCGCGAGCACAAGCCTGCCCGCTGATCCCAATCAGTGGCTGGCGGCGGCTGTGGAGGAGAAAGGAAGTTGGTGGCCGACGTGGTTGAGTTGGCTAAGTGGGCAGGCAGGGAAGCGAGTGCAGGCAAACCCAAAAGCCGGGTCGGATGCATTCACGCCAATCGAACCGGCGCCTGGCCGGTATGTCAGAGAACGAATCTAGAGGGAGTGGCACGCATGCGCGTTGCGCTGGTTACCGGTGGCATGGGTGGGATTGGCACGGCCATATGCAAGCGGTTCGCCGATGCGGGAATGACCGTCATTGCGAATTGCTTGCCGGCCTATCCGCACCAGGATGCCTGGCTTGCCAAAATGGCGGCCGACGGCTATCGCACCGTTCGGGCAGCGGAATTTGATGTGACCGACCTCGCCGCATGCAGTGATGTGATCGGTGATCTCGCCAAATCAGTCGGCCCGATCGATGTGCTGGTCAATGGCGCTGGCATTACCCGCGATGCGACCTTCCGCAAACTTGGTGCTGAGGATTGGCATGCCGTGATCAACAGCAACCTCAATTCCCTCTTCAATGTGACCAAGCAGGTCATCGATGGCATGACCGAGCGCGGATGGGGACGCATCATCAGCCTTTCCTCGGTGAATGGCACGCGTGGGCAGTTTGGGCAAACCAATTATTCCGCTGCGAAAGCCGGGGCGGCCGGCTTCTCGAAAGCCTTGGCGCAAGAGGTGGTGAGAAAAGGCATCACGGTGAATTGCGTATCACCCGGGTATGTCGACACCGATATGGTGCGGGCCATCCGCGCCGAGGTGCGCCAGTCGATCATCGATGGCATTCCGATGGGTCGATTAGCGTCCGTCGAAGAGATTGCCGCGCTCGTCGCGTTTCTCGCTTCGGATGAAGCCGGGTACATCACCGGCGCCAATATTCCGATCAATGGCGGCATGCACATGTATGGCTAGCGGTGCGGTATCGCAAAGCGCGCGCGCCTCGATCCACTATTGGATGCGTATAATGGTGCAGCGCATCACCCGGTCGGGGATGCCAAGCTTCAACTGACCGAGCGGGCCTGGCAGTCGATCCAGGCGAGTGTGCGTTCGAGGGAAGGATCAACGATGGCGAAGCAGCTGCGGCTCATCAAGAAATATCCGAATCGCCGCCTTTACGACACACAAAGTTCCAGCTACATCACGCTCGCTGATGTCAAAGAACTGGTGATGAAGCAGGAAGAGTTTCAGGTGGTCGATGCCAAGACCGAAGAGAATCTCACCCGCTCGATTTTGCTGCAGATCATCCTGGAAGAAGAGAACGCCGGCACGCCGCTATTTACCCACGACGCTTTGACCCAATTGATTCGCTTCTATGGCGGCGCGATGCAGGGGATGGTCGGGTCCTACCTGGAAAAAAACATTCACGCCTTCATCGAAATTCAGCGCAATATCCAGGAGCAATCGAGCAAGATGTTCGGCGGTGATACCGCGAAGATGAATCAGGATCTTTGGTCACAGTTCATGAATTTCCAGGGCCTGGCGATGCAAAGTCTGGTAAGTGCGTATATGGACCAGTCCAAGCAGATGTACGAACAGATGCAAACGCAGGTGCAATCGCAATCGCGCTCGATCTTCGCCGGCTTTCAATTTCCCGGATTTCCGCCGGCGCCAAGCAATACGCCAAGCGACAAGACCGGCAGTAAATAGGCCCGGGCGCTCCGGTAGCGGTATGCGTTCTCCCCGGTGTGCGTCAACAACAGGGCCGAGCGGCCCGGTTCATCTCAGGCAATCCATTTGAGCACCAAAGCCGTCCCATCGAAGTCACCGCGCGCCGCTTCGAAAGTCGTTAAGCGCAACCCACGGGTGGGCTTCGTGTCATTGGGTTGCCCCAAGGCGCTGGTCGATTCCGAGCGCATCCTCACGCAGCTGCGTGCGCAGGGTTATGACATCGCCCCCAATTACGCGGGCGCCGATCTGGTCGTCGTCAATACCTGCGGCTTCATCGATGATGCGGTGGCAGAGTCGCTCGATGCCATCGGCGAGGCGCTGGCCGAAAACGGCAAAGTGATCGTCACCGGTTGTCTTGGCGCCAAGGGCGACATCGTGCGTGCTACGCATCCGAGCGTGCTGGCCGTGACGGGGCCCCATGCAACCGATGAGGTGATGTCGGCGGTGCACGCGCATTTGCCCAAGCCGCATGATCCGTTTGCCGATCTCGTGCCGCCGCAAGGCATCCGCTTGACGCCCAAACACTACGCGTACCTCAAGATCTCTGAAGGCTGCAATCACCGCTGCACGTTTTGCATCATCCCGTCCATGCGCGGTGACTTGGTGTCACGGCCGATCGGTGAGGTCATGAACGAGGCCGAAAATCTCGTGAGGGCCGGCGTGAAGGAGCTGTTGGTAATCTCGCAGGACACCAGCGCCTATGGCGTCGATGTCAGATACCGCACCGGGTTCTGGAACGGGCGCCCGCTCAAGACGCGTATGAACGAGCTGGTCGAGGCGCTGGGTTCGCTGGGCGTATGGATTCGACTGCATTACGTCTATCCCTACCCGCATGTGGACGACGTGATCCCGCTGATGGCCGATGGGAAAATTCTCCCGTATCTTGATGTGCCATTTCAGCATGCATCGCCGCGCATCTTGAAACTCATGAAGCGGCCGGCGTCTGGCGAAAAGAACATCGAGCGGATTCGCGCATGGCGTGCGGCTTGTCCAGAGATTACCATTCGAAGCACGTTTATCGTCGGGTTCCCAGGGGAAACCGAGGCCGAATTCGAAGCCTTGCTCGCGTTCCTGGAAGCGGCTGAACTCGACCGGGTGGGATGCTTCGCCTATTCGCCGGTCGAGGGTGCCGCCGCCAACGAATTGCCGGGCGCCATTCCCGAGGCGGTGAAAGAAGAGCGGCGCGAGCGGTTCATGACGACCCAGGCAAAGATCAGCGCGCGGCGTCTGGCACGCAAGGTCGGTCGTACCGAACAGGTGTTGATCGATGCGATCGATCTGAAAAAAAATATTGCCATGGCTAGGTCGAGTGCCGACGCACCGGAAATCGATGGCCTGGTAATCATAGAAAAGGCCAAAGGGCTGAAGGCAGGAGACTTTGCGAGCGTGAAGATCGTCCGCGCAGACGAGCATGATCTTCACGGGGTCCTAACCAACGATTGAAGCGAGGAAATCATGGCAACACGTGAAGTGGTGGTAGTGAGCGGTACGCGAACGGCAATCGGCGATTACGGCGGTGGCTTGAAGGATGTCCCGCCGACCGAGCTCGGTGCGATTGCGATCAAGGAAGCGGTCGCGCGCGCGGGCATCGATCCGGCCACCGTGGGTCATGTTGTGCTGGGTAGCGTGATTCATGGCGAAGCTCGCGACATGTACATCTCGCGCGTGGCGGCGGTGGATGCCGGACTTCCGGTTGGCACGCCGTGTCTCACTGTCAATCGTCTCTGCGGTAGTGGCCTGCAAGCGATCGTTTCGGCGGCCCAGCATATTTTGTTGGGCGATACCGATGTGGTGATTGGCGCTGGTGCGGAGAGCATGAGCCGCGCGGCCTATTTTCTGCCGGGCGCACGTTGGGGGCAGCGGATGGGCGACGGCGTGATGATCGACGCCATGACCGCCGCATTGCACGACCCGTTTGGACATGGCCATATGGGTATTACCGCTGAAAATATTGCCGCCAAATTCGGCATTAGCCGCGAAGAGCAGGATGCGTTTGCGGTCGAGTCGCACTGGCGGGCTTCGCGCGCGATCAACGAGGGCTATTTCAAGAGCCAGATCGTGCCGGTGGAAGTGAAATCCAAAAAAGGTCCGGCCTTTATTGATGCCGATGAGCATGTACGTCATGAATTGAAACCTGAGGACATGGCGAAGCTGAAGGCGGTGTTCAAGAAGGATGGCACGGTCACCGCCGGCAATGCATCGGGCATCAACGATGGTGCCGCAGCGATCGTGATGATGGATGCGGGCGCAGCGGAACGCGCGAACATCAAACCGATTGCGCGACTGGTCGGCTACGCGCATGCGGGCGTTGAACCGCAGGTGATGGGCCTTGGCCCGATCCCGGCGGTGCGCCGCATCTTTGAGAAGACTGGCCTGAAGCCGGCCGACATCGACATCATCGAATCGAACGAAGCATTTGCCGTGCAGGCGATGGCGGTGACGCGCGATCTCGGCCTGGACCCGGCGAAGGTCAATCCGAATGGTGGCGCGGTCGCGCTTGGCCATCCGGTCGGCGCCACCGGAACCATTCTGACCGTCAAAGCCCTTTACGAATTGCAGCGCACCAAGAAGCGCTATGCGCTGGTCACCATGTGTATTGGCGGCGGGCAGGGGATTGCGGCGATATTTGAACGGCTCTGAGTTATCGCGAGCGATGCTGATGGGTGACGAGCAAAATACCGCTCGTCACAATGATGCCCATGCCAAGCAGTGCCCAACCGTCCGGGATGTCACCAAACAGCAGGTAACCGAGCGATAACGCGCCAATGAGTTGCGTGTACATGAAAGGCGCGATCGTTGAAGCGGGTGCGTGCTGATAAGCGCGTATCAAGAGGAAGTGGCCGGCGCCGCCCAATGCGCCGATCGTTACAAGCAGCGCAAAATGCCAGAGATCGATCGGTAACGGTCCGGCCCAAGGCAGCATTGCCGAGAGGATCACCGAACCGATCACCGAAGGATAGAAGAGCGAGGTCAGCGTACGCTCGGTATGGGCCACACGTCGCGTCAGCAACTGGTAGACGGCCATGCAAATCGCGGTGACCACCGGCAGCAGCGCCGCCCAGGAGAAGACCTCGCTGCCGGGTCGGATGATGAATTGCACGCCGATGAGCCCGGCGATGATCGCGAGCCATGAAGCACGCGATACGCGTTCATGCAGCACCGGGCCTGACAGTAGCGCAATGAATAGCGGTGCCAGAAAGGTAATCGCGGAGGCTTCGGCGAGCTGCATCGATGCCACGCCGGTGAAGAAAAAGAGACTAGAGGTCGTGAGCAGCAGGCCGCGGGCGAGTTGAATGCCGGGGCGTTTGGTGCGCACCAGATCGAGTTTCATGGTTGGCGCGAGAAAGATGAGCATTGCCAGCATCTGAAAGAAATTGCGCGCCCACACCACGATCAACACCGAGTAGTCGCGCATCAAATATTTCGCGACCGCATCGACACATGCGAAGACGGTCACCGCCGCAACGATGAACGAGATGCCAATGACGCGTTGGCGCGCTTCGTTGGCGCTCATCGCTAGCCGAGCGCAAGCCCGACCATGCCGGCTGCCATCATGGTGGCGGCGATCATGCGCCGTTTCGCATCGGCTTCACCGAGCACCTGGGTGCCAAGCCATGCGCCGATGATGATACTGATCTCGCGGGCCGGTGCGATATAGCTCACCGGCGTGAAGGTCATCGCGGTCAGCGCCAAAATATAGGCGAGAGGCGAGAGAATCGCCGCGGCGAGGGCCGCCTTTTTGTGTTGTTGCCAAGCAGTAACGACCGACGCACGATGTTTAAGGGCGATGGGCGCGAGCATGAGTGTGCGGCCGAAATTTTCTCCCCAATGCAACAGCACCGGTGGGATCGCCGCATAGGTGACGGCTCGTTGATCGCAAATCGTATAGGCGGCGATCATGAGTCCGGTCATTAGCGCGTAGGCAACTGCGCGCAGCGGCAGACCTTGGCGCAACCGTGTCGTAATGCCCGAGATATAGAGCGCGCCGATGATGATCGCGGCGGCTCCGGCGATGGCGAGGGGACCCGGACGCTCGCCTAACAGCACAATGGCGAAAATGACTGTCAGCAACGGGCCGCTCGCGCGCGCCACCGGATAGACGACAGAGAGATCGCCATGCCGATAGCCGCGGTCCAGCAGCAGAAAATATGCGGTGTGAATCAACGCGCTCAAGACAATGAAGCCGAGCGCCAGCCATCCCAGATCGAACCATTGATGCCAGAGAAAACCGATCGCAAGCGGCGCGTAGAGGATCGTTGCGAGCAGTGCGAACAACCAGATGAAACCGATCCCGCCGCCTGAGCGCTTCAGAATGAAATTCCAGAGCGCATGCGCGAAGGCCGCCGTTAGGACCAGTGCCAAAGCGGCGGCCGACATCGAAGGCTTCAGCTACTCGGGGCGCAGATGCGGAAACAAGATAACGTCCCGGATCGACGGGCTATTGGTCAGCAACATGACCAATCGATCGATACCGATGCCCTCTCCCGCCGTGGGGGGCAGGCCGTATTCGAGCGCGCGAATGTAATCGGCATCGTAAAACATCGCTTCTTCATCGCCTTCCGCCTTGGCCTGCGCCTGTTCATCGAATCGCGCGGCTTGATCCTCCGGATCATTCAATTCCGAGAAGCCATTGGCCATTTCACGACCGGTGATGAAGAGCTCAAACCGATCGGTCAGCTCAGGCGTCATGTCGTTGCGCCTGGCAAGCGGTGAGACTTCGGCCGGATAGTCGATGATGAACGTGGGCTGGATGAGCAAGGCCTCGGTTGTTTCCTCGAAATACATCAGTTGCAAAGAACCCATGCCCGCAGCGTCCGACACTTTGGCGCCCCGTTTGCGAAGTTGATTGGTCAGCCAAGTGCGATCGGCAAGTTCCGCCTCACTGGTGTCCGGATGGTACTTTCTGACCGCCTGGACGACGGTAATCCGGTCGAAGGGCTTGCCGAGATCGATGACGTGTTCTCCATAGGGAACAGCCGTGGTGCCAAGCGTTGCCTGCGCCACGCTTCGCAACATTTCTTCGGTGAAGTCCATGAGGTAGCGATAGTCCCGATAGGCCTCATAAAACTCGATCATCGTGAATTCGGGATTGTGCCGAGTGGACATGCCTTCATTGCGAAAGTTGCGATTGATCTCGAACACCTTCTCGAAGCCACCGACCACCAGCCGCTTGAGATAAAGCTCCGGAGCAATACGCAGATAGAGCGTCATATCGAGCGCGTTGTGATGGGTCACGAATGGCTTTGCAGCCGCGCCGCCTGGAATCGGCTGCATCATCGGCGTCTCGACTTCGAGATAACCCTTTGCCACCATGAAGGAGCGGATTTCCTGCACGATCCGGCTGCGCAGCATGAATGTTCGGCGTGATTCCTCGCTCGTAATCAAATCGACATAGCGCTGTCGGTACCGTTGTTCTTGATCAGCCAATCCATGGAATTTCTCGGGCAACGGACGCAGCGATTTCGCCAGCAGCCGCAATGCGCTGGCGCGAATCGATAGTTCACCAGTCTTGGTCTTAAAGAGCGTTCCCTCGACGCCGAGGATGTCGCCCAGATCCCAGTGCTTGAAGGCCGCATGCGTGTCATGACCGATCAGGTCGTCGGCGATATAAAGTTGAATCTTGCCGCTCGAATCCTGAATAGTCGCGAAGCTCGCTTTGCCCATGACTCGCTTGAGCAGCATGCGACCGGCAACCGCCACCCGCACCGGGCTTGCTTCAAGTTGTTCCTTTGCGGATGCGCCGAATGCGTCCTGTAGTGCTTGCGCGAAGTGCTCGCGCGCAAAGTCATTGGGATAGGGATTGCCGCTTCGGCGAAGGAGGGCGAGCTTGGCGCGACGCTCCGCCTGAATCTGGTTTTCGTCCTCCGGCGGGTCGCGCGGATCGTCTGACATGGTGACTCCGAGAAAAGGGTGCTAGGACTGCGGTATGCCGACGCCTTGCTTCAGGCTCGCCCGGATGAAGACGTCCAGGTCGCCATCCAAGACCGACTGGGTATTGCCGATTTCGACGTTGGTGCGCAGATCCTTGATGCGGGATTGATCCAGCACATAGGAGCGAATCTGATGTCCCCAGCCGATGTCGGTCTTGGTGTCTTCAATCGCTTGTTTCGCTTCGTTGCGTTTGCGGATCTCCAGCTCATAGAGCTTGGCCTTGAGCATGGACATCGCTTCGGCCCGATTGCGGTGTTGCGAGCGATCGTTCTGGCACTGCACGACGGTGTTGGTGGGCACGTGCGTGATACGCACCGCGGAATCGGTGCGGTTCACATGCTGGCCGCCAGCACCTGAGGCACGGTAAGTGTCGATCCGCAAATCGGCGGGATTGATATCGATTTCGATCGAGTCATCGACTTCCGGGTAGACGAAAACGCTCGAGAACGAGGTATGGCGCCTGGCGTTGGAGTCGAACGGTGATTTGCGTACCAGGCGATGAATGCCGGTTTCGGTGCGCAGGTGACCATAGGCGTAGTCGCCGGTGACTTTGATCGTCGCGCCCTTGATGCCCGCAACATCGCCGTCTGATTGTTCGAGGATGTCGACCTGAAAGCCCTTGCGATCGGCATATTTCAGATACATGCGAAGCAGCATCTGCGTCCAATCCTGCGCCTCCGTGCCGCCTGAGCCCGATTGCAGATCGAGAAAACAACTGTTTGGGTCGAGCGGATCAGCAAACATGCGCTGAAACTCCATCTGCTCGACGACACCGCGAATACGACCGACATCGGTTTCGACCGCGACGAGGGTGGCATCGTCGGCTTCGCCGGCGGCGAGTTCCAACAGTTCGTTGGCGTCCTGATGAGACTGTAAGAGTGAAATCAGTGTGCTGACGGTGGCATCGAGCGATTTCTTTTCTTTTCCGAGGTCCTGCGCGCGCTTCGCGTCATTCCAAATATTCGGGTCTTCGAGTTCCCGCGCGACCTCGGCTAGTCGCGTCTTCTTGGATTCGAAGTCAAAGATACCTCCGCAACTCACCGATTCGTCCGGCGAGATTGTTGAGGGCACCACCGATGGCGTTGAGACGTTCTGCTTCCATGATCGGTATGTCGAAGTAGGTGAGAATACGGTCGATCGATCCGGTTGGTGATCGAGGCGGGGAATGCCGGGTATTTAAAGGAAGATCGACGATTATACAGGGGCATTCCCATGCTTTAGGAATGATGAGGGTGCCTTACGCTATGCGGGCCCGCGAAGTATCGCCATAATCGGCGCATCGTTTGCTGCCATGCGGCATCACCCTGTTTGCGAGTTCGGACCATGCCTTCTGCTGAGTTGATCGCGCGCCGCGGCGCCCGCTTGTTGACCCTTGTCTTTCTCGGTTGTGTTGCGGCGCTCGGCGTCGCGCTCTACTTGCAGCATGTCACCCATCTCGATCCGTGCCCTTGGTGCGTCGTGCAGCGCATCCTCTTCGTGTTGATCGGGCTCATCGCTCTGGCCGGAGCGCTGCATCGGCCGCGTGCATTCGGATTGACGGCCTATGCGATCGTTATCGGGCTCCTGTCGATGAGTGGCATCGCGGCGGCCACCTACCATATTAATCTGCAAAGTAATCCAGCACGCGCAGCCCAATGTGCGGGCTCCATAGTCGAGCGTTTGCTCGATCTTTCGGGGCTCGGCAACATGATTCCGCCGCTCTTTCAGTACGACGGACCATGTACGCTCAAGCCGTGGTCGATGCTTGGCTTGTCTATTCCGGAATGGTCGCTGGTCGGTTTTGTGCTGATTCTGATTGCGATGGCGGTAGCGTTGCTACGGCGCCGTTAGCGGGTGTTTTGCCGATTCGTTCCACGTGGATCGCCTTTCCATTCACAAATATTGCGCACTAGTTGGCATTCCAGTGTTCCAGCGTGACTTGTGCCTCGGCCAGCCCGTTGTATTCGTTAATCGTTAGGCGATACACGCATTGCGCGGAGGCGGGTAGCGGTTCGATGTTGTTGAACTGAATGCCGTCAATGGCGTAGCCGTTGCGTTCGAGCTTCAGTCGTAAATGTTTTCCGGCGACGACGCGTTGTGAGCGAATGTTGAATCGATCGGAAAAGAGCGGCGCCGGAAAGCCTTGTCCCCAAATGCCGGCGTCCAGCAGGCGCGCACATTCAAGGGAGGCCCACTGCGCTTCCAATGATCCGTCGGTTTCGATGATTCGCTCAAGCGTGCTGTCATCAAGGAGTTTTCGTGCGACCGTTTCAAACGCGGTGCAAAACTGATCGAAATCAGCGCGCGCGATGGTGACGCCGGCCGCGGCAGCATGACCCCCGAAGCGCACCAATAGATGAGGATGCACTTTGCTCATCAGATCGAGGCAATCGCGCAGATGAAAGCCGCTGATCGATCGTCCTGATCCGCGCAATTGATCAATGCCGGCGGGTGCAAACACAAAGGTCGGGCGATGAAAGCGATCTTTGATCCGGCCGGCGAGAATGCCCACCACGCCTTGATGCCATGAGGGCTCAAACAGGGCGATCGTTGCCTGAGCCGCTGGCTTGATCGAGTCAAGCGCAACATCCGCTTCTGCTTGCATGGACGCTTCGATCTCACGCCGGTCGCGGTTGAGACGGTCGAGGTCCTGCGCAATCGTGAGTGCACGCGACATATCATCGGTAACCAGACATTCAATGCCAAGATGCATATCAGCGAGACGCCCGGCCGCGTTGATGCGCGGACCCACCGCGAAGCCCAAGTCAAATGCGCTTGCACGCGCGGGTTCGCGTCCGGCCACAGCAAAGAGCGCTTGCAGGCCAACACAGGCACCGCCTGAACGAATGCGCTGCAAGCCTTGACTCACTAAGACGCGATTGTTTTGATCAAGCCGAACGACGTCTGCGACGGTGCCGGCTGCGACGAGGTCGAGCAGATGCGCAAGATTGAACTCCGGACGCGTCTGGAAGTGCTTGCGTTCGCGTAGGTAAGCCCGTAGCGCAATCATTACGTAGAACATGACGCCGACCCCTGCGATCGACTTGCTCGGAAACGGGCAGCCTGGTTGATTCGGATTGACGATGCAGGTGGCGTCGGGCAGGGAATCGGCCGGCAGATGATGGTCGGTAATGAGCGTGCGGATGCCAAGGGCATTGGCGGCGGCAACACCGTCGATACTTGCGATGCCATTGTCGACGGTGATCAACAGATCGGGTTTGCGCTCGGCGACGACCGCCACGAGTGCTGGCGTGAGGCCATAGCCGAGTTCCTGTCGGTTGGGAACGAAGTAGTCGACCCGAGCGCCGAAGGCGCGCAGGGCACGCAGGCCCACTGCACAGGCGGTGGCGCCATCACAATCGTAGTCAGCGACGATGAGCATCCGCCAGTCACGGGCAATGCCATCGGCAAGCAGTTCGGCCGCGTGCTCAATGCCTTTCAGCGTTCGTGGCGGGAGCAGCGTGTCGAGGGCGTAGGCAATTTCTTTTGGCATCCGCACGCCACGGGCCGCGTAGAGCCGTGCAAGGAGCGGGTGAATCCCAGCGTCGCGCAGACTTGCCTCGATCGGCAGCGGTACCGGTCGCGCACGCACTTGAATCAAGGCTGCACTCCGGCGACCGGCGTCGTAGCATTGATATAGGCGGACAAATTCTTGCGGCGCCGCCAAAAATAACGAAGATCGGTCGCGGTCGATTCAATCGCGAGCGTACTGCTGGGCCCAATCGCGTAAAGGGTCAGCATGCCGAGTTGTCGTTGCCGCAAGGCATCGAGCGCCGGCGCAAACCAACGTGTTTCAAGATCGCTTAACCCCGCACGCCAGGCATGCACATCGCGATAGGCGCTTGCGCTGCGCAATCGATCGAGGACCACCCAAACGACGCCACGTGCGCGCCCGTCGCTTGTGAGGTTCGTGAGTCCATCCGGGACAGCGCTGACGGCAATATCGATCGTATGACCGAGGCCGCGCGCGAGCGGGTCATCGGCATAGAGCTCGGTGAGTTTCGGTGGTGTGACCGGCTCGGATGCGCCACCGCCCCAGGGCCACACGCTATTGATTATCGGGCGATCTAGTTGCTCGCGGCGCATATTGACGGGGTGTTCATGCAATAGCATCTGCACTTCATTGATAAGTGTTTGTAATCCGAGCGCGCCGGTGCCGGTGGGACGCAACGCGTCCACCGTCTGTCCCGATGCCTTATGGCGAGAAACCGTGGTGGCCGTGAAGGGTGCTGGTGTCGACAAATACCAGTGCGATGGCGACGGCGCAATAAAGCGGTAGCCGCGATCACGAAAATGCCGATTGAGGCTTTCAATCATCGAAGCGGCCTCGGTCGAGTCGATGGCCAGAGTGGTGGCGTCTTGCATCGTAAAATCGTCGCGCCCGATGCGCAGATGAACCGGGTCGACGCAAAGCCAACAGCGGCCTTCGTGCGGGGTGCCGTGGTCTGCCAAGGCAAACGGTGCAACCGGTAGGGCTGTCTCTACGCTAACGCCAAATGAAGCGAGAAGCCATGCTTCCAGCGAGCCGGCCGGCGTGATCCGCTTTCTGCCGCGTGCCACCAGTGTTTCGATGCTCGTCACGGCAAGCCCGGCGTGCGCAGCCAACGGCGCCTCATGCACCCAGAACAGATCCGGAACGATCAATTGCAAATGCATAAATGAGGGTGGCTGTGGTTGATCGAGATCGGGAGGATCGGCGCGTGGAATCGACATTGTAGCGAGCCGACGCGCCCTGGCCCGACGATGACCGATCCGGCCCCGCTGAGTAACGAGTAAGTTGTGGGAGAATCCGGCGTAATCCGTCTCCGATGTCATCGATGAAATACGAGCTGCTCGTCGGATTGCGCTATGCGCGAGCCGAGCGCACCAATCACTTTATTTCGTTCCTCTCCCTCGTCTCAATCAGCGGCATCGCGCTTGGCGTGGCCGCGTTGATCGTTGTGCTGTCGGTCGTCAACGGCTTCGAGGAGGAGTTTCGCAAGGGAGTGCTGGGCGCCACGCCGCACGTTCAATTAAGTGGCTACGACGGGCGGTTGAGTCGCTGGGAAGACGTGGCGAAGACCGCCGCGGCGATTCCCGGGGTCATTGCAACCGCGCCGTTTGCCAATGCCCAAGCGCTCTTGTCGCATGACGGCAAGGTCCGCGGGGTGTTCCTGCGTGGAGTGGTACCCGACCTCGAAAACCGCGCTGCGAACCTCGCTCAACAAGTGCGGGTCGGCAGCATCAATGCGCTGGTACCCGGTGAAATGGGAGTGATCCTCGGCACCGAACTGGCCAAAGCAATTGGCGTGACCGAGGGAGATCGTGTTGCGCTGGTATCGCCGCAAAGTTCCTCGGTGGGTTCGGGCCCACGGCTGCGTGCCCTGAAGGTGGTCGGCACGTTTTCGGTTGGATTTTTTGATTACGACTCGACCCTTGCGATCATGCATATCGCCGATGTACAGACGATGTTTGACATGGAGGACCGCGTATCCGGAGTGCGTCTCACTCTGGCCGATCCCTTGCAGGCGCAGGTGGCCGCATTCGCCGTCTCCCGCGTCTTGCGCGATGTGGCGATTACCGACTGGACGCGCGGCAACGGGCATCTGTTTCATGCGGTCAAGACCTCCAAATTGATGGTGCTGCTGGTGGTGTCGCTGTTGATCGCGATCGCGACGTTCAATATCGTGGCATCGCTCGTCATGGTCGTGACCGACAAGGATGCCGATATCGCGATTCTGCGCACGCTCGGCTCCTCGCCCGCCGGCATCATGCGAATTTTCATGGTGCAAGGCGCGCTCATTGGCGTGGCGGGCACCTTGATTGGCATCGCGGTCGGTGTGTTGCTGTCGATCAGTGTGCCGGCCCTCGCGCTCTGGACCGAACGCACCACCGGATTCAAACCAATCAGCGCGGAGATCTATCTCATCAGTCAGTTGCCTTCCGACTTACGGATTGCCGACGTCCTGCTTACCGCGGCGGTGGCGCTGGTGCTCGCACTACTGGCGACGATCTATCCAAGCTATC
>CAMDRJ010000078.1 GCA_945906755.1 Klebsiella pneumoniae
CCACAGTCGCCGCTTTCGCTTCTTTGAATTTGCCATTCAAACATGATGCCAATTTTGAACAGCATTGAACATGCCGCAACCCCAGTATCCACGCGGGTTTCAGGCATCTTTAGCCCTCAATTTACCCACTCGATTTCCTGAAGACCCAAAAATTTGTCTCTTGCCGCAACGCTATTTGATGCGTCTTGCAGCTTCAGGGGGACGGATTTCTTCGTGTCGCCAAGACCGCTGCGGGGGCAGCTAGCCGTTATGACTGTCGATGCGCGAACATACCCCCGTTGAGGAGTCGTCAACCCGTGCTGAGGGTGAATACTTACGTCAATCTGTGAAATTGTTTGTCAGAAGCGGTCTTAGGGCCGTCGAAAACCTGACAAAACTAGCATCTGGGCGGAAAACCGCCCAGATCCTCAGGGGTTTAGCCGATGTTCTTCTGAAAGAACTCGATGGATCGGCTACGCGAAAGTTTGGCGCTTTCGGCATGGTAAGAGCCGCGGTGATCACAGGTGAAACCATGGCCTGCCGGATACACGAACGACTTCTGGGTCGGATGGGCCGCTTCGACTTTGCGCACCGTTTCCATTGGGATCGCATGGTCCGTTTCGCCCCAGTGCATCATCACCGGAACCTTCGGCTTTTCATCGGTCATGTTGCCGATGCCACCGCCGTAAAACGGCGCTGAGCAGGACAGGCCCTTCGCGCGCGACGCGGCGACCCACGAAGTTGTACCGCCCCAGCAGTAACCGACGATGCCCACTTTGCCGGCACCCTTGACGCGATCGATGGCAGCCTGCACATCGGCCATGGTGTTGTCCCAGTTCAGGCTCATTGCGATCGTGCGGCCCGCATCGATATCGGCCTGCGTGTAGCCGTGATCGAAATTGCGTTCCTTACGGTCGAAAAAAGCCGGGCAAATCGAGAGATAACCATCAGCCGCAAAGCCGTCGGTCACTTCCTTCATATGCTTGTTGACACCGAAAATTTCTTGCACGACGACCAGTGCGCCGCGCGCTTTGCCTTTTGGTTCGGCGAGATAAGCGGAAAGCTTGTGGCCGTCTGCGGCGGTGAGTTCGATTGTGGTACCCATGAAGTCCTCCAGGTTTGATTGACGATGAGGGGTGTTGCCGGCAAAAGAGCCGCGTGGCTATTCTGCCTTGCTCTGCAAAGTCGAGGCACGCAATCGTAAAAGTTGCGGGGCCGTGACGATCATGAACGCACCGGCGAGTAGCGCAGCGCCGGTGGTGGCAAGTGTAATGCCTCGCGCGCCAATGAGGTCGGCGCCGATCCCGACCACCACCGATCCAAGCGAAATGAGTGCGGGGTAGAACTGCATGAGCGAAGCCACGCGTCCGCGCATTGCCTTCGGTGCGGAAAGTTGCAACAGCGCTTGTCCCGATGCGGTCGTTACCATTTCGCCGATGCCGGCAAGCACGACAAATGGAAAAGCGATCGCCACCGATGGACTGACCGAAATACCGGTCAGGGCAACGATAAATATGATTGCCGCTGCGATCTGCACCGCGCCCAGCCGGTCAAAGCGCGACAGGCTTGCGGCGACGAACCCACCCAAGAGTCCACCGATCCCCACTGCGGCAAAGAGCCATCCCAGGCCTTCCGGGCCGACTTTGAACTCATGCTTCGCGTAGATCGGCAAGAGCGTATTCCAGACCGGAATCAGGAAAAAGAACGGCACCGCGGTAAACAGGAAGAGCGTGCGGGTCAAGCGATCCCCGGTTGCATAGCGCATGCCCTCGGTCAGGCTTTGCCAGAATGAGCCTTCGCGTTGTTGCGGTTCGGTCTTTGGAAAATGGATCAATGACACCAATACGATCGCGGCGACATACAGCAATCCCTGAATATAGAAATTGACCGCGGCGTTGAACCACGCCAGCAGATAGCCCGCCAGCGCCGGGCTCAAGACGCGCATCAGACTGAACGCGATGGTATTGAGCGCCACCGCATTCATGACCGCAAAGCGCGGGACGAGATCCTGAATCGAGGCTTGCCGTGTGGTGCGATCGAACACATGCGCAGCACCGACGATCCAGATGATCACAAAGAGGTGCCAGGTCGTCAGATCCTTGGTGGCAAGGAGACCGCCCATGCAAGCGGCCGTGAGGGCGTTGATCAGACTCGACCAGATGAGGAGTGTGCGATGCGAGTACCGATCGGCCGCGACGCCTGAAAACGGCGCCAACAGCAAAATCGGTATCGCCCGAAAGCCCAGCACCGCGCCGACAATCGCGCCGGAGCCCGTCAACTCATACGCCACCCACGCAAAGACAACCTGGTGGATCCAGTGACCTGCGTAGGTAAATAGTGATCCTGCCCACAGCAACCGAAACTGCGGGAAGCGCAGCGCATCGAACATTCAGTTAATCACTACCCTCGCTTGACGGCGGCGCCCACGCCCGTCACATCGGTGTCGTAACCGGGCAGCACGCGCGCATCGATCAAGCAGACCTTGCCCGCTTGCACCGCTTCGATGCCACGCTTGATTGCACCGGCCAGATCTTCGATGCGTTTGACCGGGCCGATGCCCTCCGCCCCTTGCGCACGGGCAATCGCCGCGAGATCGATATCGGGCTCGCTGATCGCCTGACCGACCCACTTGTTCTCGACCGGTCGATTGCGGGTCTTGGCGACGCGCTCCTGATGCAATTCATCGTTATAGAACGAGCGATTGTTCGCGACGATCATGAGGCAGGGAATCTTGTAATGCGCGGCGGTCCAGACGGCCGAACTCGCCATCATGAAGTCGCCATCGCCCAGCACGCCAACCGGAATGCGACCTGAACCCACCAATGCGAGCGCCGAACCGATGGTCATGCCCGGGCCGGAACCGATTCCAGCGCCACCATCAGCGCCGAGATAATCAAGCGGATGTTTGAAATCGCGATACGCACCATGCCAACCAAGCGGCAGGCGTGTAATCGAGACATCAAGACCCTTGGTCGCTTCGTTCAGACAATGCGCGAGCGCGGCGATCGTGACTTCCGCGGTCATGCGTGCTTGCGGTCCAGGCGGCTGAGCGGGTGCCGCACCTTTGCGCGCAGTAACGGTTCCGAGCAACGCTGAGACGGCCGCTTCCGGTTCGCAGAGCAGATAGCAATCGGCAGGCGGCAGCACATGGTATTCCATGCCAAAACCGCGATGACTGTGTTGATCGACCGAGACGCGAATCACTTTGGCGGTGATCGGGCCATCGCCGTACGCTTGCTTCAGCGTGCCGCCGAGATCGACGTTGTCCAGCGCGAGGATCACGTCGGCTTGCTTGATGGATTCCAGGCCAATCGGCAACTGATGAATGCCGGGCCAGCCGAAATGCAACGGATGATCGGTCGGGAATGCCGCGCCGCATTTCAGATCGGTATAGACGGTCGCATTCAATTTCTCCGCGAGCGCCACACGGTCGCGCCAGCCTTCGGTCGAGCGCGAAACACGGCCGATCACGATGGCGGGATTCTTCGCCTGCGAGAGCCACTTGGCCGCGCGTGCGATTTCATCGGCATCGGGTTTGATGGCAGGCGGTGCGCTATAGCGCGCCACTTCCGGCACCGGCGGCAGGCTCGGGAGTTTGGCTTCCTGCAGCGCCGCATCGAGATTGATGTACACCGGGCCGCATGGCGCCGTCTCCGAAATTTGCGTCGCGCGGATCATCGCTTCATACATCGCGGGCACGGAAGCCGGCTGGTTGTCCCACTTCGTGAAGTTGCGGATGAGCGCGCCTTGATCCGACATCGTATGGATCCAATCGATCCACGGCCTACGCTTGGCGGCATCCCATGGGCCGGTGGCGCCAAGAATCAACATCGGCACACGGTCGCACCACGCGTTGAAGATCGACATCGTCGCATGCATCAGCCCGACATTCGAATGCAACGCGGCGCCCATCATGCGCCCGGTTGCTTTCGCATAGCCGTGCGCGATCGACACCGCGACATCTTCATGCAGGCAGAGCAACATCTGCGGCTTTTCATTGCCAAGATAATTGACCAGGCTGTCATGCAGCCCGCGATAACTCGCACCCGGATTGAGCGCGATATACGGCACATCAAGCGCGCGCAGCATGGCTGCCATCGCGTCGCTGCCCCAGAATTCGGTGACCGGAGCGGCTTGATTGGGCTGATCAATATGGATCTGAGCGAATTTCGGGGCGCCAGCGTTCATGGTGTCGTTCTCGGTGATTGGGGATCGCGGGCGAGTATAGCCGGGAACGCATCGCCCGCTGCCCTGCACGACCGTGTGAGATCATTCGATTTTTACGCGATCACGTCTACGAGGAAGAAGGACCCAAATCATGAAAATCTGCCGCTTCAACGGAAACCGCATCGGCCTGGTTCAAGGCGATGACGTTTTGGATGTCACCGCCGCGCTCGATGTGATTCCGGCGCAGCGCTATCCGCTGCCTCACTACGACGTGATGATCGAGAACCTCGCGAAGGTCTGTACGCGGATCAACGAAGTGAAGGGCAGCGCGGCACGCCTCAAGCTGTCTGACATCAAGTTGGACGCGCCGGTCGCCAATCCGAACAAGATCATCAATGCGCCGGTCAATTACAAGGCGCATGCCGATGAAGCGCTCACCGACAAGCAGCTAGGCGCCGGCGCCGCGGGCAAGCAGTCGATGTTCATCGGCGATTGGGGGCTGTTTCTTAAAGCCAATAGTTCGCTGTGCGGCTTTGGCGATGAAGTGAAACTGCGCTGCCCGGATCGCCGTAACGATCATGAGATCGAGCTTGCGGTGATCATCGGCAAGACGTGCGAGCGCGCCACGCTCGCCAATGCCATGGACTATGTGGCCGCCTATTCGATCGGTCTTGATATGACCGTGCGTGGGCAGGAAGATCGTAGCTGGCGCAAATCGTTCAACACCTATGCGGTGCTGGGGCCCTGGATCGTCACGAAAGACGAAATCCCCGATCCGCACAACATCAACTTCTCGATCCATGTGAATGGCGAGCTGCGGCAGAAGTCGAATACGAGCAAGCTCGTGTTCAATATTCCGAAGCTGATCGAGTACGCTACGCAGTGTTACACGCTCTATCCGGGCGACATTATTTTCAGCGGCACGCCGGAAGGGGTTGGTCCGGTGAAACCGGGCGATGTCATGCGTGTGGACATCGAAAGAATTGCCGCGTGGGATGTCAAGATCGCACGCGATTACGTTCGTTGATTAGGAATACGTCATCATGAAACGCCTTGCGATTGCTGTTGTTGCGATGTTTGCTAGCGTGCTTGCCCATGCCCAGGTAACGGTCTCCGAGCCTTGGATCCGCGCAACCGTGGGCGGGCAGAAGGTCGCAGGCGGTTACATGCAAATCAAGAGCAGCCGGGATACCGCACTGGTCGGAGCGAGGTCACCCGCTGCGGCCAACGTGGAAGTGCATGAGATGGCGATCGTCGATAACGTCATGAAAATGCGCGCACTGCAAAAGCTCGATGTGCCGGCCGGGCGCACGGTTGAGCTGAAGCCGGGCGGCTATCACATCATGCTGATCGACATCAAAGAGCCGATGAAAGTCGGTATGAAAGTGCCGCTGCAATTGATCTTTGAAGATAAAGACAAGAAACGCGAAACGATCGACATCACGGCGGAAGTGCGGCCGCTAAGTGGGGTAAGCGCCGGCAAGGGCGAGCATAAGCATCACTGATCCGTACCGTCATTCCCGCCCCCGACTGAACCGCTCGAGGGCAGGCTCCGACGGGAATCCAGGTCCGCCGTACCGTCATACCCGCGCAGGCGGGTATCCAGAATATTCAAACCATGGCTGGATACCTGCCTACGCAGGTATGACGGGTTTAAGTGCCATGCATCACTGACCGTTCTGTCGATGGAGAACCCTGTGTCTCAAGAACTGCTGGTCGATGTCCGCGATCGCGTTATGCGCATCACGATCAATCGCGAAGAGCGCCGCAACGCGATCAATCCCGATCTCGTCAATGCGATCGTCGCGGCGCTTGATCAAGCACAAGGCGATCGCGAGATTCGCGTCATCGTCTTGACCAGCGCGGGCAGCAAGGCATTTTGCTCGGGCGCTGATCTGCAATCAGGCGCTTCCTTCCAGCATGATCATTCGGAGCCCACCGTGCCGTTCGCGAATCTCGCGCGCAAGGTCAGGCAACTCAATGTGCCGTTGGTGGCGCGCGTCAATGGCGCCTGCATGGCCGGTGGCATCGGGCTTCTGTCGATGTGCGACATGGCGGTGGCCAGTGACCATGCAATTTTTGGGCTGCCGGAAGTAAAGGTCGGCGTGTTTCCCTCGCAGGTATTGAGCGTCTTGCAGCATCTCATTCCAAGACGGGTGCTCAATGAAATGTGCATCACCGGCGAGCCGATTACGGCAATCGATGCGAAAGCGATTGGCCTCGTCAATTATGTGAGCGATGATCTCGACGGCAAGCTCACTTGGCTGCTCGATCGAATTCTCGATAAATCGCCCGCTGCGATCAGGCGTGGCCTGTACACCATGAAACGCATCGACTCGATGTCATTCGAAGAAGCGGCCGCCTTCACCGAGAGTCAGATCGCCCTCACCGCGATGACCGAAGACGCGAAGGAAGGACGCGCCGCGTTTCGCGAAAAAAGAAAGCCGGTGTGGACGGGGCGGTGAAAGACTTACCGCCCCTCTGTGGTCGGCTTACTGCGTACCCAACTGCCGCCTGAAAAATTGCCATTACGGGCGCTACCCTTTTCTGGTGACTTTCATGAAAGCAAAGTCGCCGGGGGTAGCCCGGCCGCTAGGTACTTTCTCTTGCGCGGCCAAGAGAAAGTACCCAAAGAGAAGGCCGCCCCACTGAACCGCCCCTTGTAGGGTTCCCTGCGTTACTCGAAGCGATGGGCGCCTGCGGAACTAGTCCGCGCTAGAAACGCGCGGCCGTCGGACAGTCCTCGGCGAAGGCCCCCATCACTTCTGCGTTACTCGGCGGTTCAGAAGGAGGGAGCCACGGCAACACTCAAGCGGCACAGGCACTAAGCCTTGCTTTTTGCATGACCAAAGATGCGTGGGAAGGCCGCGCCGCGTTCCGCGAGAAAAGAAAGCCGGTGTGGACGGGACGGTGAGCGGCCTACGCCGTCCCCAACTGCCGCCGGAACATCGCGAAAATGATTTCCCAATCCCGATTGGCCGCTTGCTTGTCGTGAATATCGCGGTCCGGTAGCGCGTAGCCGTGATCCGCGCCGGGATGGATCACATCGCGAAAGCGCGCTTCTGCGCCTCGAAATATTTCCGCAACGGCCTTGATCGTCGCGGGCGGTGTCCACGGATCTTTTTCGGCATAACCGCAATACATCTCGCCGCGCGCTTTCTTCATGCCTAGATGCGGCGAGTCGGCCGCTTCCGTTACAAGCGCTGTACCGTGCAGGCTCGCACCGGCGCGAAACCGATCCGGGAAATGTTCGGCGGCGCGAAACACATGCCGCCCGCCCATGCAGTAGCCGATCGATCCGATCGCGCCTTTCTTCACTGGTTCGCCGCGATCGATGAACGCGAGAAGATCGGCCGTGTCGTCGATGACCATTTGATCGGTCAGCTTGTTGAGCGGCGCGAGGACCTGTTGCTTGCGCGCATCATCGAGCGCATGGAGCGAAATCATGCGTCCGTCGGCGTCCTTGAACTGGTGCCGAATGCGGCCTTGCCGGTAATAGAAATTCGGTACCAGGCAGTAATAGCCGACGGTCGCGATCCGCCGCGCCACGTCGAACAACTCTTCTCTAAGCCCCCACACATCCATGAACAGCACGACGGGCGCGAACGGACCATTTTCGTCGGGGTGGGTGATGAAGGTATCCATCTTTCCGTTACGCGTGGGAAGGTCGATCAGGCGTTCTTTCATGGCGGGTCTCCGGCGCAATGTTCTAAAAGAAGGATAGTACGATGAGGCGCGGCAAGGCATCGACAGCACGCCCTCGATGGGATAACGTGCGTCCCTGCGTTCAAATCAAAAAATCAGCGGGAGACAACCCATGAAGCTCGCCCTCTTTGCCGCCCTGCTCGTCGCGGGGTTTGCACACGCCCAACCCGTCGTCCTCAAGTTCGCCAGCTTCGAGCCGGCACAGGCGCCATTCACCGCGCGCGTGTTCACGACCTGGGCGGAAGATGTCACCAACGCATCGAACGGCACGCTCAAGATCGAAATGTTCGCAGGCGGCACGCTTGGGCGGAATCCCCTGCAACAGTTGAAACTGATTCAGGACGGCGTTGCCGATATTGCCTGGATGGTTCCCGGCGCAACTCCCGGCCGCTTCGATGACGTCGAGGTGGTCGAACTGCCGTTTCTGGTGAATAACTCGTTCGAAGGATCGACAGTCCTCACCCGCATGCTGGCCAAGGGCCAACTCGCGGGCTTCGGCGAATTGAAGCCGATGTTTCTTGGCAATGTGCCGCCGGTGAGCATGCACGGCAAGTTTCCGATCAGGGCGCTGGCCGATCTGAAAGGCAAGCGCTTTCGCGTCGGCAGCTCGCTGACCGGCAAGGTAGTGGAAGCGATGGGTGCGACCCCGGTGGTGATCGGTGCACCGCAGACTGCCGAGGCGATCTCAAAGGGTGTGGTCGATGGAACCCTCGCGGAGTGGAATTTCGTCGCGACCTTCAAGATCGATGAAGTCGCATTGCATCACATGGCGCTCCCGCTTGGCGGTACCGCGGTCATGGTGCCGATGTTGAAGTCACGATACGACGCCCTGCCCCCAGCCGCACGCGCAGCGATCGACAAGTTCAGCGGCGAGGCGTTCGTGAAGCGGTTTGCCGCGGTGGCCGACGCGCAGATCACCGCAGTGCCCGAGGCCATCGAAAAGCGCGGCGGTAAGAACACGATCGTGCGACCGGATGCAGCGACGCAAGAGACGTTCAAGAAAGCGGTGGAACCGGTGGTGAGCGAATGGCGCAAGGCCAAGCCGCGCAATGAAGGGACCTATCAGGCCTTCATCGCCGAACTGGAGCAGGTGCGGGCCGGAAAGTAGCGCGGCATGCTGAATGCACTTGAACGCCACGTCCAACGCCTAACCCGCATCCTTGCGTTGGGTGCGGCCGCGTGTCTGTTGGGCATCGCGCTCCTCACGATGGCCGATGTGCTGCTCCGCTGGCTGTTCAAGATGCCGATCAAGGGCCTCATGGATTTGGCGGCACTCGCGAGTGCGGTCATTCTTGCAGCGATGTTTCCGGCCCTGCTTGCGCAGCGCGGTAACGTCACGATCCGCCTGCTTGGTTCGTTCGCTGGGCCGTGTGTGGCGCGTGTGCTCGATGCATTCGGCGCGTTGGTCACGGTTATCTTTTTTGCGTTCATGACCTGGAAGTACATCGAATACAGCGCGGAGATGACCTCCGCCAACGAGTCGACGGTTATCTTGCGCTGGTTGACCGGCCCTTGGTGGTGGGTGGTCACCGCGATGATTGGCATAACCACCTTGGTTGGCGTCGTTGTGCTGGCCCGCGAGATTGCTGGTCGCGACGCCATGACGAAAGACCATACCTAGCATGGATCCGGTCACGATCGTTTTCCTTGGCCTGGCCGGCATGTTCGTGCTCATCATGTTGCATGTGCCGCTTGGCATTGCGATGGGTATCGCCGGGGTTATTGGTTTTGCAGTGTTGAATGCGTTTAATTTCAAACCGGCGTTGTCATTGCTTGCGTCTGAAACAGCAAGCGCGTTTTCCAGTCTGGATCTTGCAACGATTCCGCTCTTCATCATGATGGGCGGCTTTGCGAGTGCAGCCGGCCTGTCGGAAGATCTGTATCGCGTCGCCTATGCGTTGATCGGCCACCGGCGTGGCGGACTTGCGATGGCAACGATCGGTGGCTGCGCGGGTTTTGGCGCGGTGTGCGGATCATCGATCGCCACGACGGCCACGTTCGGCAAGGTGGCGCTGCCATCGATGCTGGCACGCGGTTATGCGCCGGGCTATGCCACCGGCACGGTCGCCGCGGGCGGTACGCTCGGCATCCTGGTGCCGCCATCGGTCATCATGGTGATCTATGCAGTGCTCGCCGAGCAATTAATCATCACGCTCTATGTCGCGGCGATCATCCCTTCCATCATCGCGATCGCGCTGCACTGGACCTCGATCGGTCTCTACACCGCATGGCGCCCTGAGGCCGCACCGTCTGGTCCGCGCATGCCCTGGCCTGAACGCTGGCGCGAGATCCGGCGTAGTTGGGCGGTGGTGCTCTTGATCGGCATCGTGCTGGGTGGCATTACGTTCGGTGTCTTCACCGCCACCGAAGGCGCGGCGGTCGGTGCAGCGCTCGCGTTCTTTTTCGCCTTGGCGCGGGGTACGCTGAACGGCAAAACATTCTGGAATACGCTCACCGATGTGGCGAGCACCAGCGGCATGATCTACGTGATCATCGTCGGCGCATCGATCTTCAGCTACTTCGTGGCGGTGTCGCACGCGCCGGAAGCGATGATCAAGGCGATCTCCGGATCGGGCCTGTCACTCCCGATGATCATGTTTCTTCTCATGCTGATGTATCTCGTGCTGGGCGCGATCTTCGATGAAGTCGCGGCGATGGTGATCACGTTGCCCTTCGTGCTGCCGCTGATCAAAAGCTATGGGCTCGATCCGGTGTGGTGGGGCATCATCAACGTCGTCATCATCGAGCTTGGCATGCTGATTCCACCGATCGGCATGAACGTCTTTGTTATCCACGGGCTTGCGCCCAGCGTGCCGCTCGCGAAGATCTACGCAGGCGTGGCGCCTTATATCGCCTCGAACCTGGTGCGATTGGCGTTATTGTTGTCGGTGCCGTCGCTGTGCCTGTGGCTTCCGGCCGTGATGAAAGGCTAAAGCTTTAACGCCGCCGGCAACCAAAGCGCCATGCCCGGGAATGCGATGAGCAGCGCAATCAGCACGAAATCGGCCAGTAGAAATGGCATGGTGCCCCAGTAGATCTTCGTGACTGGGATTTCCGGGTTCTGCGCCTGAATGACGAAGACGGTCATACCGGTTGGCGGACTGATCAACCCCACGGTCGCGAGCACCGTCACCATGATGCCGAACCACACGCCGTCATAGCCCGCCTTCATCAGGAGCGGCAACAAGACCGGCACGGTGATGAGAATGGTGCTGACTTCTTCCAGAAACGTGCCAAGCAGAATGAAGAGCACGATGACCGCGAGCAGAATCGCGAGCGGCGATAGACCCATCGCTTGCACCCAGTTAAGAAGATGCGTCGGCAATTGCGTGAGGACGACGAAGCGCGAAAACATGAACGCGCCCACCACGATGAAAAACAGCATCGCGGTGGCATAGGCCGTTTCCATCAACGAATCCAACAGACCACGCCAGCTCAAGCGCCGGGTGCCAAAACCGATGACGATCGCAACGAATGCGGAAACGCCCGCCGCTTCGGTCGGCGAAAAAATGCCGAGGTAGATGCCCACCACCGCGAAGAAAAACAGCGTCGCGAGTTTCCACAGACCCTTGGCCGCACGCACACGCTCCCTCAGCGGCATCGAGGGGGCCATCGGCGCGATGGCAGGATTCAATCGCGTAACGATCATTACCGTCGCAACATAGAGGCCGGCCAGTACGAGCCCGGGGATCAATGCCGCAGCGAATAGTTTCGGTAGCGACTGTTCCGCGACGATCGCGTAGATCGCTAAGATGATCGAAGGCGGGATCAGAATGCCAAGCGTGCCGGCTGCGGCAACCGCACCGGCCGCGAAGCCTTCCTCATAACCGTAGCGGCGCATTTCCGGAATCGCGACCTTGGAGAACGTCGCAGCGGTGGCGATCGACGATCCGCAGATCGCACCGAACGCCGCGCATGCGCCGATCGTTGCGTTTGCCAGCGCGCCGCGAAAGCCGGAGAACACCGCATTCGCCGCATCGAATAATTCGCGCGACATGTTGGCGCGCGATGCCACCGCGCCCATCAATATGAAGAGCGGCACCACCGACAGCGAATACGCGCTGGCCAATTCGAAGGGGATGGTGCCGAACATCTTCAGCGCTTTGGGCCAGCCATCGGCCCATGCGTAGCCCAGCAGCCCGACCGAAGAAAGCGCCAAACCGATCGGGATGCGAATGAAAATCGCAAGAAGAAGGATGGCGACGCCGATAAAGCCGATTGCTTCGACGCTCATTGCCTGCCGCTCCGATCAAAGGCCATCCACAAAGCGGCGAGCGCGCCACCGATGATGCCGACTAGCACCGGCACCCAGTACCAGATCTTCGGAATGGAAAGATCGGACGTGACATCACCGAACATCATCATGTCGCGCGCCACGATGGAACCCTGATAGGCCATCACGACGAGCATGACCACCGCGAGTGCCATGGAGAAGCGCTTGAGCCACGGCACTACGCGCGGGTACTTGTGATCGACGATGTCCACAACGATATGGTCTTCACGCAGGAACGCGGCCGGCAGTGCGAGGAAAAAAGCGCCGGTAAGAAACAGCTCGACGATTTCGATAACGCCATGAATCGGGCGTCCGAACAGATGGCGCAGCACCACGTCCGCCACCGTCACCAGCATCATGACGACCAGACATGATGCGGCGAGCCATCCGCAAAAGCTGGCAATGCGCGCGCGGATTGGAGACATGACGATGTGAAGCTGCCGGTTGAAGGGTTAATCAGGAATCCGGGCGGCAAGCCACGCTGCTTCCTAGTTCCAGAAATTCCTCGATGTCTTTCCATGCCGATCGGCGAGCGACTTCATCAAGGTGTAGGCCCCGCGTGCCGGCAGTCCCTTGGCTTCCATTTCCTTGATCTTGGTCTCGGCGACTTCCGCGCCAATCTTGCGGAACTTGGCGTCTTCTTCCGGTGAAAGGCGGAACGCATTTGCGCCTCCCTCGACGATCGCCTTCTTGCCGGGTCCATCGATCGAATCGATGCCATCGCCCAATTCTTTTCCCTGGCCGATCAAGCTGTCATCGATGACCTTCTTCAGATCGGCCGGCAGCTTGTTGTAGAAATCGGGATTCATCGCCGCGCCAAACGAGGTCACGAACGAATACATCTCCGACACATGCTTCACGATGCCGCCTAGCTTGAAGGCAATGCCCGCACCGCCGTAGTCGATGAACGCACCGTCGACCGTGCCCTTTTGCAGCGCTTCGGCGATCTCAGTCGGTGCTACGCCCACCGCCGTGGCGCCCAACGCGGTAATGAAATCGCGAATCGTGGGCGATGAGAAACGAATCCGCATGCCCTTGAAATCGTCTAATGTGCGGATTGGCTTCTTGGTCGACATGACTTGACCGGGTTGCACGGTGAAGTACACGAGCCCTTTGATGCCCTTGTGTTCGGCATCGAGATACTTGCTGCGCAATTCCGGATCGTTCAGCACTTTCGCGCCGATATCACCGCTGCCGATCAGATAAGGAAGGTTGATGAGCTCGGTGATCGGGAAGCGACCGGGCGTGCCGCCGTGCATGAATTGCGTCACCTCGGCTTGCCCATTGCGGGCCATGTCGTAATAGCCAGGCGGTGGCCCCATTTGCGCACCCGGAAAGCGCTTTACCGTAATGCGGCCGCCCGAGGCTTTCTCCACGCCGTCGGACCAGCGCACGAACCACGCACCGAGAGGATGATGATCGCCGACGAAATAGGCGACCTTCATTTCGAATTTCTGCTGCGCGAAGGTTTGGCTCGACAGCACGATCGCTACCAGGCCTGCGATGATCGCCAGTGCTTGTTTCACGAAGTTCCCCCTTCAATCAGCGCGGTTCGCCCGCGCAAACTTCTTAGTTCCAGAAATTACGCGATGTCTTCGAGTGCTTTTCTGAAAGCGACTTCATCAAGGTGTACGCACTGCGTGCAGGCAGCCCTTTTGCTTCGAGTTCCTTGATTTTCGCTTCGGCGACATCCGCGCCGATCTTGCGGAATTTCGCGTCTTCCGCAGGCGACAGGCGGATGGTTTCGCCGCCGCCATCAACGATTGCCTTTTTGCCTGGCACATCGATCGAATCCCACGCCTCGCCCAGATCTTTTGCTTTGCCGTCGAAGCTCTTGTCGATGTAGGTCTTGAGATCGGCGGGCAGCTTGTTGTAGAAGTCTGGATTCATCGCAAAGCCGAATGAGGCGACATACGAATACATCTCGGTCGTGTGTTTGATGGTGCCGCCTAATTTGAAGGCGATACCCGCGCCGCCGTAGTCCATGAAGGCGCCATCGACCGTACCCTTTTGCAGCGCCTCGGAAAGCTCGGTCGGTTGAATGCCCACCGGCGTGGCGCCAAGCGCTGCGACGAAATCGCGGATCGTGGGTGACGAGAAGCGAATGCGCATGCCCTTCATGTCTTCGATGGTGCGAACTGCCTTTTTGGTCGTGAAGATTTGCCCGGGCTGATGCGTCATATAGAGCATCACCTTCACGCCCTTGTGCTCCGGATCGAGATACTTGGTGCGCAGCTCGGGTTCGTTCAGCACCTTTGCGCCGATCTCACCGCTGCCAACCAGATAGGGCAGGTTGATCAGTTCGGTGATCGGGAAGCGCCCCGGCGTGCCGCCACTCAAAAAGAACACCAGCTCGGCCTGTCCATTGCGCGCGAGATCGTAATAGACGGGCGGTGGGCCCATCTGGCTGCCCGGAAAGTATTTGGTCTCGATCCGGCCGCCGGAATTTTTTGCGAGATCCTCAGCCCAGCGTTCGATCCAGCGGGCCACCGGATGCGGCGCCGGAATGAAGTGCGCGACCTTCAATTCGATTTTCTGCTGCGCTACGGCGATCGACGCAAATGACAGCGCCAACGCAGCGCCCACGACTGTTGCAATGGTCTTGCGAAACATGATGTCTCCTCCTCGGTTGCGGATATTACGCCGGTGCGCGCTGTTCGTGCTTTGGCGCGTTGAGGACCGGCATCTTGGCGATCCATGCATCCACTAACTTCGGATCGTCGAACAGCGTTGACAGCTCGGCGCGAATTTCCTCTTCGGTCTGCAGCACCGATGGTACGACGCCCAGTTCAGCCGGCGCTTTGCTGGTGGCGATCTCAAGCCGAATGCCGTTCGGATCGTAGAAGTACGCCGACCAGAAGCGACCGCCAAGCGACACCGGGCCGATCACCTTCACGTCGCATGACTTGACGTGCGCGATCATCGTATCGAAGCGATCAAACGGCACATGGAACGCGATGTGCTGCATGCCGCCCGGCAGATCGCGATTCTGTTTGGCAAGACCCTTTGGATATTCGAAGAACGCGAGCAGCGAGTCGCCGCCCATATTGAAAAAGTAATGACGCAGATTGTCGTAGGGCGGCTGACCGCGATCCTGCTCAAACGGCACGCGGCGCACATGCACGAGCTGCATGCCGAGCACGCGCGTATAGAAGTCCATCGTTCGTGGCAGATCATCGGTCACGAACGCGAGATGATCGATGCCGCGCGTGGGCACCAGCTTTAATTCAGGTAGCGCGCTCATATCAGCCCTCCAGTGAAGCAATGAATGCGTTGATCGCAGCAAGAAATCCGGCCGGGTTTTCGGTGGCGATATTGTGCCCGGCATCGACTTCCACGATGCGCAGACGTGAATTCGCGGCTTTCATCTTGTTTGCGGTCTCAGACGCATACATGTCGGAGCGCGCGCCGCGCATCGACAGAATCGGGCATTGGATGCGGCCGATGATCTCCCACATGTCGACCCCAAGTTTCGGCCGCTCACCAAGATCGCGCACGCGCCGGAACTGGTGGCGAAAGAAAAGATCGCGCTTCACCTGTACGCCACCGGCAACCGGCTTCAGGTACGCCTCGAAGCGCGCGCGTTTCGCCTTGCCATCCGGTGTGGCCGGATCGATGCCGAAATAGCGCATGCCAGCGTCCACCGATTCGAACACATCAGGCTGGCCGGCGACCGACTCCGTCACCCGCTTGGAACCGGCCGGCGCGTTCTCCGGGGTGTAATCGATGAGCGCGAGGCCCTTCACGCGCGTCGGATGGTTGGCCGCCACCAACGATGTCGCGCGTCCGCTCATCGAATGGCCGATGAGGATCACCTCACGCAACGCCAGCGCATCGAGCATCGCAATGATGTCATTGGCCAAGGTCGGCACCGCATAGTCTTTCGACGCACTCCAGTCGGAATCACCGAACCCACGCGTATCAGCCGCTACGACGATTCGATCGGCCGAGAGCGCATTGCCCACATCGATCCAGTCGTATGAAAAATAGGACAGCCCATGAGCAATGAAGACAGGCGTCTTGCCAGCGCGACCGAACCGGCGGTAGTGCAGATCGACGTCACCAGAGCGGATGCGGCCGGTGTCGTGAGGGAGCGTGGCCATCGAGGGATCCTTTCGAACGGGGGGCGATGCGGCCCGACGCGTTACTGCCGCGGCTGCGTCGTATTCTTGCGCGACTCGTATGCATCATAGCGCGCACGTGCATGTCGAAACCCTCCTATGTCGAACCCGCCGTATTGCATTATTGACAGATGCGTAGTCTAATAAGTAGGGAGTTCCCCCGGCTCTGCCGGGGAGGCAGCAGAAGTTTGACGAATCCGGGAGTCCACCCGGCGAAACTATCGATCGTGAGCCGCCAAGCACACGAAAGGAGAATCGCGGATGGACGAGTACGAGAGCCTAAATCA
>CAMDRJ010000079.1 GCA_945906755.1 Klebsiella pneumoniae
GTGTTGATCTGGCCGCCTGTTATCGTTTGATGGCGCATGCCGGCGTGCAGGACCTCACGTATAACCACCTCTCCGCGCGGGTGCCCGGCGAGCCGAACCGTCTGCTTATCAAATCGGGCACGATGATGTTCGATGAAGTCACGGCGTCAAACCTGCAGAAATTCGACTTCGACGGCAATCCGCTGCAAGACAGTCCGCGGTTACGTGGCGGCGGTCTCGTGATTCATGCGGGCATCCTGAAAGCACGGCAGGACATTCACGTCGTTTTCCACACGCACACCCCGGCCAATATGGGCGTCTCCTCGCAAAAGGACGGTCTGCTCATGATCAACCAGCATGCGCTCAGGTTCTACAAGCGCATGGCCTATCACACGTTCGGCGGCTTCGAGTTCAATATGTCGCAGCGCGATCCTTTGATCGAGAGTCTGGGCGACAAGCGCGTTGCGTTGCTGCGCAATCACGGCTCACTTGTCTGTGGCCGCAATATTCCGGAAGCCTTCATCGAGCATCACTATCTGGAACTCGCCTGCAAGGGGCAAATCGCCGCGCTCTCGGGTAATCGCGAAGTCACGTTGATTCCCGACGATGTCTGCGCCTATGCCGTCACCCAGATCGTGCCGGAAAAGGCCGAAGATGCGGGCGCCAAGGACTGGGAGGCCTGCATTCGCCTAGCCAATCGTCTCGATGTAAGTTACGCTGAATAATCAGGAAAAATCATGAATACCGCCACGCTGCCTGTTACTGAGACGATCGAAGCCGATCTCAACTATGCGATTGAAACCGGCGTCAAGCCGGTCAATGAAACCTTCGGCCCGGGCAACATCCAACGCCGCAGAAGCGGTGCGGTCGAAGCCAAGCGCATGACCATTCGCAACGGCCGCCCGATCGCGAAATCGTTTTCATTGGAAGTCAATGGCTTCGAGTTCGTTAATCATCCAACCAAGATGGTTGATTTCTTCGATAAAGACGAACTCGCGCGCGTGTACTACCCGGAAGCGGTTGAGTTGGTGAAGAAAGTGTCGGGCGCGCAACGCGTGGTGGTGTTCGACCACACGCTGCGCTCTGGCGATCTCGAAGAGCGCGAGACCAAGCGGGTTCGCGAACCGGTGCTCTCGGTGCACAACGATTACACCGAGTGGTCCGGGCCGCAGCGCGTGCGCGAGATCCTGCCTGATGAAGCCGAGCAACTGCTCACGCGCCGTTTTGCGGTGATCCAGGTGTGGCGCGCGATCAATCAACCGATTCAATCGAATCCGCTGGCGATCGCCGATGCGAGAAGCCTGGTGCCTGCCGATCTGCTTGCAGCGGAGCGCCGCTATCCGCATCGTGTCGGCGAGACTTATCAGATCAAGCACAACGCCAATCACCAGTGGTACTACTTTCCGCGTATGCGCCGGGATGAGGCGTTGGTGTTCAAGGTGTATGAATCATTGAAAGATGGTCGCGCGCGATTCACTGCGCATAGCGCGTTTGAAGATCCGAACACGCCGGCCGGTGCGCCGGCACGGCAGAGTATCGAGATTAGGACGTTGGCTTTCTTCTAAGGCGCGCAGAAGAACAACACAGAGGACGCCGGGGGTAGGTCGGCCTACGCTTTTGCTGCGCGTCCCGCATGGTGAATTTTTGCGTAAGCGGCGATCAAGGCCTTCGCCGCGCGTGCCACATCACGTGCTGTCGTCGGCGTTCCGACCGATAGTCGCACCGCCCCAAGCGCCCGCTCGATCGTTGCGCCAAGCGCAGCCAGCACGCCACTCACTGCATCGCTTTCCGAATGGCATGCTGAGCCGAGCGATGCGGCGACATCTGCTTCCGCCGCTTCGAGGAGCGCGCGCCCCATCACGCCAGGGAACGATACATTGAGGGTGTTCGGTAGCCGGTGTTCCGGGTGACCATTCAGAATCAGTCTGGGGATTGCCTCGGCCAGGCGATGGTGCAGCAGGTCACGCATTTGGCAGAGGTGCGTGTTGGATGCGGAGAGCCGCTCGCGTGCGAGCTTGGCTGCCGCACCCAGCCCGACAATCGACGGCACGTTCTCCGTGCCCGGTCGTATGCCATGTTCATGGTCGGCACCGACGATCACCGAGGCAATCGGGGTACTTTTTCGAATGTAGAGGGCCCCGACCCCTTTGGGCGCATAGAACTTGTGACCCGCGATCGATAGGAGATCGACGCCAAGCGCTCTGACGTCGACCGGTATCTTGCCCGCCGACTGTGCTGCGTCGGTATGCATCAGCGCGCCACGCGAATGCGCGATCCGCGCGATGTCCGCAATCGGTTGCACGGTGCCGATCTCGTTGTTCGCGTGCATGATCGACACCAGCGCGGTGTCGGCACGCAACGCGCGGGCGACCGCTTCCGGATCGATGCGGCCCGCCTGATCCACCGGGAGAATTGTGACGTCCCAGCCATCCTCGCGCAGCCGCAAACATGGCTGCAGGACAGCGGGATGCTCGATGGCAGACGTAATGACGTGACGCTTGATTGAACCGATCGTACGCATGACGCCAAGGATCGCGATGTTGCTCGCCTCGGTCGCGCACCCGGTAAAGATGATTTTATCCGGCTTCGCGCTGATAAGTTGCGCAACCTGCTCGCGCGCCCGATCGATCGCGGCATGCGCGATGCGCCCGTAATGATGCGACGACGATGGATTGCCATACGCCTCGCGCAGATAGGGCAGCATGGCCTCCAGTACCTCGGGTGCGACCGGCGTAGTGGCGTTGTAATCGAGATAGACCGGATCGTTCAAGGGTTCCCTTTGGCAGCTTCGCGCAGACGCGCTGCTGCATCGACTGCTGCCGCGACGATTTGTGTGTAGCCGGTGCAACGGCAGAGGTGTCCACCGATGACTTCACGCAATTGCGTTTCGGTCGCCATCGGATTGATGTCGAGATAATGGGTCAGTGAGATCAGAATGCCTGCGGTGCAGTAGCCGCATTGCAGCGCATGATGACGTTTGAACGCTTCCTGCAGGATTGTCAACTTCCCCGCCGGGGCGAGGCCTTCGACGGTTTCCACTTGGCAACCGTCTGCCTGCACCGCCAAGGTCAAGCATGAGCGAACCGCTTTGCCGTCCACCCGTATCGTGCATGCGCCGCACACGCCATGCTCGCAGCCGACATGAGTACCGGTCGCGCCCAACTCATGGCGAATGAAATCGGAGAGCAGCGTGCGGGATTCGGCGAAGCCTGCCGCCGGGCGACCGTTCAAGTGGAACGTCACTGCATGGCGCTGACCGGCTTTTAAGACAGGCATGCGCGCGCCTCCTCAATGACTTGCTTGCCTAGCATGCGAACGAGATCGCGCCGATAGCGTGCGGTGGCATGCACATCATCATGACCGCCCATCTCCCAGGCAAATGCATTGAGGGCCTCATCGAGAGCGGCGTCCTTTAGCATCCCGAATGAGCGCACGGTCGGTGACCCGGCAACGCCGCCGGCGCCAAGTGCGACGGCTTCACGCGTTGCCATCGCAGCGAGCGAGACGATTGCGAAATCTCCATGGCGCCGGGCCACCTCGCGAAACGCATAGCCTTCGGCGTGCTTGGTGCGCGGAAACCGGACGCTGGTGATCAGCTCATCGGGTGCTCGCGCGGTGGTGAGCAGGCCGAGCTGGAACTCGCTTGCTTTGAGCGTGCGCTTGCCGCGTTGCGAAGCAAGATCAACCTCGCCTTTGAGCAGAGCTAAGGCGAGCGGCAGTTCGGAACTCGGATCAGCATGCGCGATCGATCCGCAGACGGTGCCGCGATTGCGCGTCTGAAAATGTCCCACCCAGGGCAGTGCGGCGGCGACCAAGGGCAACTCGCGCGACAAGTCCACCCAATCTAATAGTGAGGACTGCGTCACCGTCGCACCAATCTCAATCCACGGTCCATTCACGCGAATGTGACCGAGGGCAGCGATGCCCGTGATATCGATGATGAGTTCGGGTTCGAGCAACCGAAAATTGAGCATCGGCATCAGGGTCTGGCCGCCTGCCATGATGCGCGCGCGATCGCCATAAGTCGTCAGATGCGCAATGGCTTCGTCGATCGAAGCGGCGCGCAGATAGTCGAATTGCGCGGGTTTCATGGTTGCTCTCGCTTGCCGAATAGGCGCTGCATCAGCGAATCCGGTGCGCGTTCGGGACGGGTAGTGGCAGAGGGAGGCGCGGTGCGTCCTGGAGGCGGCGGCTCCTCGCCATGCAGCAATGCGGCGATCCGCACCGGCGTAATAGGCAAGGGCACATCGCGAATGCCCAAGGCATCGGCCACCGCATTGCCGATGCAAGCAGGCGTCGTCATGCTATTGCCTTCGCCCACGCCTTTAGTGCCAAGTGGCGTGAAAGGTGAAGGCGTTTCCTGATGCAGCAACTGGGTCGGCGGAATTTCCATCGCGGTGGGCAACAGGTAATCGGCGAAGGTACTCGTCAGTAGGTTGCCGTCTGGGCCGTACACAAAATTCTCATAGAGCGTCGCGCCAAACGCCTGACCGAGCGCACCATGGACCTGGCTCTCCACTAACGCGGGATTCAACAGCCTGCCACCGTCGTGCATGGTGACGTACTTGTCGATACGAACCTCGCCGGTAATGCGATCGATCTCGACACCACAAAAATCGAAGATGAAGCCATAGGTGAGCGAGGTATTGATTTCATCGTTCTCAGTGGGCGGGGTGAGTTCGCGCGGATTCCATTGCACCGTTTCGCGCAGGCCCGGGGTGATGCCATCGGGCAGCGATCCTGGCGACCAATGCGCCATGCCCGCGACGCGGTAGAACGCGAGTGACTTGGATGGCTCGGTGATGGAGAAGATCTTGCCGCCCTTGAAGTTCAGCGCTTCGGGGGCGACACCCAAAGAGAGCGCGGCAATCGCGGCGAGCTTCTTGCGGAGGCGCCCCGCGGCGAGATACGCGGCATTCGCCGTCGAGGCGGCAAACCGGCTTGCGTAGTTGCCGGCGGCGATCGACCAGGCGTCTTTGCTCGTATCGAGTTCGACATTGACTGCGATTTCATCGGGTGTGAGGCCCAGTTCATCGGCAACGATCTGCGCGAGCACCGTCCGATGGCCCTGGCCTTGTGGGGTTGAATCAGACACCACCGTGACCTGTCCGTTGCCATCGACCGCGACCGTAGCGGTGCCGATCGCGCCGTCCTTAGGACCAGCCTTTTTACGTGCCTCCAATGGCAGGAGCGTCGAGAGATAGCCCATGTTTGAGACACCGGGTTCCGAGGCACAAGCGAACCCGATGCCGTATAAGCGCCCGGCCTTGCGCGCTTCGTCGCGGCGTCGTTGCAGTTCGCCGAGCCCGCCCTCATCAATCGCGTGCTCGATCGCCTTCTGAAAATCCCCCGAATCAAGCAGCGCGCCTGCCGCTGTCCGGTAAGGGAATGCATCGGCTGGAATCAGATTGCGGCGCATCACAGCGAGCGGCTCCAGTTTGAGTTCGACCGCAATCCGCTGCACCAGCCGTTCGAGCGCGAAATAGATCTGCGGGCCGCCGAAGCCACGCACCAGGCTCACCGGCACTTTGTTGGTGAGCACAATCCGGTTGCGGATGGCGAGATGGCGTATCCCATACGCGCCAGTCGTTACGCCATGCATGCGATAGAGCGGCCCTGGCATCGGGGCACGCAGCAGCGCGCCGTACTCTTCCAGGTGATCGCAGTTGAGCGCGAGGATCTCGCCGTCGTTCGCAACGGCCGCTTCAATATTGGTAATGCGGTGCGGTCCTGAGCCGGATGCCGCCAGATGTTCGAGCCGATCTTCGACCCACTTCACCGGTCGCCCAGTTTTCTTCGCGGCGACGCAAATCAGCACCATGTACGGAAAGATCGCGAGCTTCGAACCGAAACTGCCGCCTGAATTGGGCGGTGTGCGCAGACGAAACTTGTTGCCCGCGACGCGCAGCGCACGCGGTACGACCGTCAGAACCGAGAAGGGCCCTTGGAAGTTCGCGATGACATCAAAGCTGTCTTCGGCGGCATTATGATCGGCGACGACGATGTAGCCTTCCATCGGTGCGCAGAGCACGCGTGGATATTCCACTTCGAGCTTGATGCGATGCGGCGCGTTGGTGAAAGCGGATTCCGGATCGCCATAGCGAAAGCTGCGGTCGTGTACCACGTTCGACTTGCATGCCGGATGCAATAGCGTGGCATCCGGACGGATCGCGGTGCGCGGATCGAGCTCGATCGGCAGCGGACGGTACTCAACCTCAATCGAATCGAGCGCATCTTCTGCCTGATAGCGATCGCTGGCGACGATCACCGCTACTGGTTCGCCCACATAGCGCACCCGATCAACCGCGAGTGCCCAATCATCGATCGGGGCTTTTACGCCGACGATGAAGGGCTCGGTCATCGCTTTCACGTCCTCGCCCGTTAAGACCGCTGCGACGCCGGGTCGTGCGAGGGCTTTACTCGCATTGATTGATAGAATTTCTGCATGCGGATGCGGCGAACGCAAGATCGCAGCGTACAACGTGCTACCACGAACCGGCATGTCATCGCCGAAGATTGCCGAGCCGGTTAGCAGCGAAGCATCTTCGACGCGCTCAATCGATTGGCCGACATAGGGCGCAACGATTGGGGCTTGTGCGAGGTCTCTAGGTGCGTTCAGGGGCGGTCCGTTCTGGGTGGTTGCATGTTCCCGTTCTACGTGGAGCGGGGGACTGATGAGACAATGTAGCCGATTCGAGACTATCGAGTCAGACGCAATTTATACAGGTCGCGTTACGTTCGCAAGGAGAGTCAGATGGTAGCTGGTGCACCCGTCGTTCGTACCCCTGCCGAGGCCAAGGGGGACTATCGCGAGATGCTGCTGCGGCTCATGACCCGCCAGTTCTATGCGGAGACCGCCACCGCTGAAGTCTTCGGGCGCTCGATTGGCTGTGCGCCGAGTCTGCGCGAAAAATTCCTCGCCGCGGAGTTCGCCGAAGAGGAGGCCGAGCACAGCGCGCGCCTTTGCAAATTGTTTGAAGCGCTCGGTGAAGATCCCGAGAAAGTGCATGCCAATCGCCCGCCCGCAGCGCAGTTCTGGTCGCTTGATCTCGATAACTGGATTCATATCGCGGTGTTCAACTTCACGGTCGATCGGGCCGGCAGCCAGCAGATTATGGAGTACCGTGATTCGAGCTATGAGCCGTGGGCGAAGGAAATGGATTCGGTGTTGCGCGATGAAGAGGGTCACTACGGCAATGGCGTCGAGAACTTGCGCGAGTTCGCACGCGATCCGGTCAAATTCGCCGAGTTCCAGCGGCTCTATAACCAGATGCTGCCGGTGACGATCAAGCGCGCGTTTGGTCGTCCGACCGGTCCGGATAATGACTACTGTGTGAAAGTCGGACTTAAGCGGCATTCGACTGAGCAGGTCGTCAATCGTTATCTCGAAGAGATGCTCGGCTACATGCGCGAATGCAAGCTAAAGTTTCCGGCGCTGTCCGCGTTTGAAGCAATCGGCGCTGAGATTCTGCCAAGTACGCGAAAAATTCTGCTGTCCAATCAGTAGCCCACATAGGTTTTATGCAGCCGGACAAAACAGTAGAACTCAAGTCCCTGCTCGAGCGCCGCATCTTAGTTCTCGACGGCGCGATGGGCACCACCATCCAGGGCTACAAGCTCTCGGAGGCTGATTTCCGTGGTGAGCGATTCGCCGGGTCTGCCCACGACCTGCGGGGCAACAACGATCTGCTCACGCTGACGCGGCCGTCCGTGATCCGCGAGATTCATGCGCAATATCTCGCGGCCGGCGCCGACATCATCGAGACCAATACCTTCAACTCGAACGCGCCATCGCAAGCGGATTACGGTCTTGAGCACATCGTCTATGAGTTGAATCACGCCGCGGCGAAGCTCGCGCGGGAAGCCGCCGACGAGTGCATGGCACGTGATCCCGACCGCCCACGCTTTGTCGCCGGGCTCCTTGGACCGACCACCAAGACCACATCGCTCTCGCCCGATGTGAATGATCCGGGCTTTCGTAGTATCTATTTCGATGAGCTGGTGCAGGCTTATGGCGAAGCACTCAAAGGGCTCGTCGATGGTGGCGCCGATCTCATCTTGCTCGAAACGATCTTCGACACACTGAATGCCAAAGCAGCGGTGTTTGCGATCGAAACGCTTTTTGAGCAACGCGGCCAACGACTCCCGGTCATCATCTCCGGCACCATTACTGACCAGTCAGGCCGCACGCTCACCGGTCAAACGCCGGAAGCGTTTTGGAATTCATTGCGTCATGCGCGGCCGATAGCGGTCGGCTTGAATTGCGCACTCGGTGCGAAGCTCATGCGCCCCTATATCGAAGAACTTTCGAATGTCGCCGACACGTTCATCAGTTGCTATCCGAACGCCGGGCTGCCCAATCCGCTCTCGGAAACCGGCTATGACGAGACGCCCGAATACACCTCGGGCCTGCTGCAAGAGTTCGCTGAAAGCGGGTTTCTCAATATCGTCGGCGGCTGCTGCGGCACCACGCCTGCTCACATCCGCGCGATTGCACAAGCGGTGCGCGCACTGCCACCACGCAGGCCGCCACGCATCGAGAAGAAGCTGCGGCTCGCCGGGCTTGAGCCGCTCAACATTGACGACGATTCGCTGTTCGTCAACGTGGGCGAACGCACCAACGTCACCGGCTCCAAGGCGTTTGCGCGGCTGATTCTCGCAGGTAATTATCACGAGGCGCTCGCCGTGGCACGCCAGCAGGTGGAGAGCGGCGCGCAGTTGATCGATATCAACATGGATGAAGCGATGCTCAACTCGCAGAAATCCATGGCAACCTTTCTGAATCTGATTGCCGCGGAGCCGGACATCTCGCGCGTGCCGGTGATGATCGATTCCTCCAAATGGTCGGTCATCGAGGCCGGGCTCAAATGCGTGCAAGGTAAGTGCGTGGTGAATTCGATTTCGCTGAAGGAAGGCGAAGAGGAGTTCGTGCGTCATGCGCAATTGGCGCGCCGTTACGGCGCTGCTGTGATCGTGATGGCGTTCGACGAAAAGGGTCAGGCGGACGCGCTCGCTCGCCGCATCGAGATTTGCCGACGTTGCTACCGCATCCTCGTCGATGAAGTTGGGTTTCCGGCTGAGGACATCATCTTTGATCCGAACATCTTCGCGATCGCCACCGGCATCGAGGAGCACAACAACTACGGTCGCGACTTTATCGAGGCGACGCGCGCGATCAAACGCGAGCTGCCGCACGTCAAGATATCTGGCGGCGTATCGAACGTTTCGTTTTCGTTTCGCGGCAACGATGCGGTGCGGGAAGCCATTCACACCGTGTTCCTTTATCACGCCATTCGCGCCGGCATGACGATGGGCATTGTGAATGCGGGACAACTTGGCGTCTATGAGGATATCCCGGTGGAACTGCGCGAGCGGGTCGAGGATGTCGTGATGAATCGGCGGCCCGATGCAGGCGAGCGTCTCGTGGAGCTTGCCACCACCGTGAAAGGGGCGGGCAAAGCGCAGGTCGATGATCTCGCCTGGCGGCAGGGCACGGTCGAGCAGCGTCTTGCCCATGCTCTGGTCAAAGGCATTGCCGATTTTGTCGTGGAGGACACCGAAGAGGCGCGCATGAAGGTTGAGCGCCCGATCCAGGTGATCGAAGGGCCGTTGATGGACGGCATGAATATCGTCGGTGATCTGTTCGGCGCCGGCAAGATGTTTCTGCCGCAAGTGGTGAAATCAGCGCGCGTGATGAAGCAGGCGGTGGCGCATCTCATCCCCTATATCGAAGCCGAAAAGAAGCGATCGGGTGATCTCAAACCCAAAGGCAAGATCGTCGTTGCGACCGTGAAAGGCGATGTGCACGATATCGGCAAGAACATCGTGGGCGTCGTTCTTCAGTGCAACAATTTCGAGGTCATCAATCTTGGCGTCATGGTGCCGGCGCAAAAGATCCTCGACACGGCCATCGCCGAGAAAGCCGACATCATTGGCCTATCCGGTCTGATCACGCCATCACTCGAGGAAATGGCGCATGTCGCGCATGAGATGCAGCGGCAGGGCTTCACGATTCCACTTCTCATTGGCGGGGCCACGACCTCGCGCGTACACACCGCGGTGAAGATCGCACCGCACTACCGCTTCCCGACCGTTTATGTGCCGGACGCCTCTCGATCGGTGTCGGTGTGCTATAATCATTGAGGGCCGAGCTGCGCGATGCGTATGTGGAATCGGTGCGGGTCGACTACGAGAAAATCCGCGTACAGCACGCCGCCAAGAAGGTGCAAGCGCTCGTGTCGCTCGATGAGGCGCGCGCCAATCCTCATCAAATCGACTGGCAAAGCTACGTTCCGCCGAGACCCCGCTTGCTTGGCCGCAAGGTGCTGCTGCACTACGATCTTGCCGAGATCGCACGCTATATCGACTGGACGCCATTCTTTCAAACCTGGGATCTCACCGGCAGCTATCCGAAGATCCTGACCGATCCGGTCGCAGGCGAGGCGGCGCGATCGGTGTTGGCCGATGGTCAGGCGATGCTGGAGAGAATCATCGCCGAGAAGTGGTTGCAGGCTAACGCCGTATTCGGGCTGTATGCGGCGGCCAGCGTGGGCGACGATATTGAGATTTACACCGATGCGTCGCGCATGAAGAAGGCGATGGTATGGCACGGCCTGCGCCAACAGTCTGAAAAAGCCGCTGATCGCGCCAATCGGTGCCTGTCGGATTTTGTCGCCCCGAAAGAATCGGGCCTTGCCGACTATATCGGCGCCTTCGCAGTGACCGCGGGTATCGGCATTGATGCCCATGTCGCGGCTTTCGAGGCGAAGCATGACGACTACAGCGCGATCATGCTGAAGGCGCTGGCCGATCGTTTGGCAGAAGCCTTTGCAGAACTGCTTCATGAGCGCGTGCGCAAGGAGTTCTGGGGCTACGCTCGCGAGGAGAAACTGAGTGTCACCGAATTGATCGCCGAGAAGTATCGCGGCATCCGACCCGCGCCCGGTTATCCGGCCTGTCCCGACCACACTGAAAAGGCAGCGCTGTTTGAATTGCTCGGCGCGTCTGAAGCGGGCGTCACGCTCACGGAGAACTTCGCGATGATGCCGGCGTCAAGCGTGAGTGGCTTCTACCTCGCCCACCCGGATTCGACGTATTTCGCCGTGGGCAAGATCGGCGCGGATCAGGCTGCCGACTATGCCAGGCGCAAGGCGCTGACGCTCGAAGAGACCGAGCGCTGGCTCGCGCCTAACCTCGCATAAGATCGCCGCTATGGACTCCCAGAAAAAATATCCACGCGCGTTCAGCTTCGAGTTCTTCCCACCGAAAACCCCGCAAGGGATGGAGAAGCTCAGCGCAACCTGGCAGCAACTCGCGCAACTGAAGCCGCGGTTCTTCTCATGTACTTACGGGGCGGGCGGCTCCACGCGGGACCACACGCTCGATACCGTGCTGGAAATCCAGGCCGCCGGCCACAAGGCGGCGCCGCATCTTTCCTGCATTGGTTCATCGCGTTCCGAGATCGCTGCCACACTCGATCTATATCGATCGAAAGGGATCGATCATCTCGTCGCATTGCGTGGCGATCTACCGTCGGGCAGTGCGAGCGCGGGTGAATTGCGCTATGCGAGCGAACTGGTCTCATTCATCCGCGAGCGAACGGGCGAGCATTTTCATATCGAGGTGGCCTGCTATCCCGAATTCCATCCCCAGGCGCGCAGCGCGCGGGACGATCTGTTGCACTTCAAGGCGAAGATCGATGCCGGTGCGAACGCTGCGATCACACAGTACTTCTTCAACAGCGATGCGTATTTTCGATTCATCGATGATTGCGAGGCGTTAGGCATCGCAGTTCCGATCGTGCCGGGGATCATGCCGATCGCCAACTTTTCGCAGCTGGCCCGCTTTTCGGATGCATGCGGCGCCGAGATTCCGCGCTGGCTACGACTGAAGATGCAAAGTTTTGGCGACGACGCGGCGTCGGTGCGAAGCCTGGGTCTCGATGTAGTCACCGAACTATGCGATCGTCTGCTCGCGGCGGGGGCGCCTGGTCTGCACTTCTACACGATGAATCAGGCCGGATTGACTTCGACGATCTGGCAGCGACTAGGCATCTGACCCCCCTCAGCAATCCTCGAACGGGAGTTCCTTGATCGGATCGTTGATCGGGCCACCGGTGTAGCGAGCGATATGCCCATCGATCTTGCCATTGCGCTTGATCACCAAGCTTTGGTAGGTGACATCGCCTGCGACATGGCCCGAACCCGCGACCGCTAAAACCGATGAGGCGTTGACCGCGCCGCGAATCGTGCCGCTTACTACCGCATTCGACACGGTGACGTTGCCATGAATGTGTCCGGATCGACCCACGACGACCGTTCCGTTGGTCGACTTGTACAGCTTGAGATCGCCGCGCACGTTGCCGTCAACACGCATATCGCCTGCGAAGGTGACATCGCCGGCGATGGTCATGCCCGGCCCCACGACGGTATCAAACGGGGATTTCTTGATCGCGAGGGGCTTTCGTTGCATGGAGGATCCTATGAGCCGCGCTGCGGCATCTCCAAGAGGCCGTTTCAAAATGACGCCAAACGGCCCAAGCTTAGGGGAGTACGAGGGGATGTTTCCCCTCATTTTGCAACAGAATCCAAGTGTGACATCCGACCATCTTATTTCAATACGCATCGGCCATGCGGGCGTAGTTTGTCACGGGATCGAAAGCTATACGATGGTGACGCCGCCGTCAGCGACCAGGACTTGTCCGGTCATGAACGCTCCGGCGCGCGCCGCGAGCATCACTGCGATGCCGCCAATATCGTCAGGATCGCCAATCCGCCGCAGCGGTGTCGCCGCTTCACGCGCGGCCCGTAGCGCATCGTTCTCCCACAGGGCTTTGGCGAAATCGGTCTTCACGAGGCCCGGGGCAATCGCATTGACGCGGACGTTAGAGGGCCCCCATTCCGCGGCGAGATTGCGCACCATTGAGAAGAGCGCCGCCTTGCCCACCCCGTAGAGTCCAAGCAATGGATTGCCCTTTAGCCCGGCGATGCTGCCGACGATGATCACGGTGCCGTCTTTGCGCGCGGCCATCTGCGGAATCACCAGGCTGGTGAGCTGCCAGACGCTCTTCACATTCACGCTCATGATTTTGTCGTAGGCCTCATCCGAGGCCTTGCCCATCGGGCCGAAATGCGTGTTGGTCGCGGCGTTGCAAACCAGGGAATCGATGCGCCCCCATTTCGCCAGCACGGTCTCCACCAGACGTTTCTGCTGGTCGTTCTTGCCGACATCGCACGGCACCGCAATCGCCTGATGGTCCGCTGCCTGCAAGCGCGCCGCGACCTTTTCGCATTCCTCGGCCTTGCGGCTGGAGATGACGACCTTGGCGCCTTGCATGGCGAAATTCTCGGCGATCGAAAGGCCGATGCCGCGCGTCGAGCCGGTGATAAGGGCGACTTTGCCGGTGAGATCGAACAATTAGGGCTCCTTGTTGCGGTTCAATAGTTTGTCGCGTCAGGCATACACATAGCCATCGAAGAGCCGCCGAGCCGTCCGGTAAAACGAGCCGCGCGGTGCGTGCCATTGGTTGCCTTGCTGTGCAACGGCGGCATCGACCGTCAATACGCCAGAGGGCATGCCTAATCGAAGGGCACCAGTCGTGCCCCGGCGGACCGCTTGATGCACGACCGAGCCCTGCAATCGCGCGGCGACCGCGGTGCAAAGAGAGCCGGTGAGTGGCAGGGCGCGATGCGGTTGTCCGTTCGAGATGAAGCGCACGGTGAGATCGATCGCAGCGGCGGGAATGTCTTCGCCAGACAGCGTTCGAAACGGTTGCGGTGGGGCGACAATACCGAAAAACGGCACCATGGTTTTCAGTCGGGCCGCAGTCAGGTCAGGCGTGATGCCCATCGCGACGGAACCCGCAGCGCGGATCGCCACGATGCGTTCGAGCACCGCGCGATTTTGCTCCAAGGCGTCAGGGAGTTCGGTGCCCTGCAGCCCAAGCGATGCGGCGCTCACGAACACGGTCGCATTGGCTGCATCGATCAGCGATGCGTCGATGTTGCCCAAGCCCGGAACTTCCAAGCGATCGACCACATGGCCGGTTGGCAGAAGTTTTCCGGTTGTGGCGCCACCTGGTTCCAGAAAATCGAGTCGGATCGGCGCGCCAGTCCCGGCCACACCTGGAATGACCAAGTCACCGTCTTCGCATGCTTCACCCTCCTCGATGCGAAAAGCGGCGTGAATGATCTTCTTCGTATTGGTGTTATGGATGCGCACGATCGCATCGCCATCGCGAACCGAGATAAGTTGTTCGTCGATCGCGAAGGGGCCGACTGCCGAGGACATGTTGCCGCAATTGCCGCTGTAGTCGACGCGCGCGTCTTTCACCAGGACCTGCGCGAAGGTGTAATCGATATCGGCATCCTTTCGCGATGGCGGGCCGATCACGCAGACCTTCGAGAGCGACGACACCCCACCGCCCATGCCGTTCAATTGCCGGCCATGCGGGTCCGGACTGCCGATCGCACGCAGAAAGAGGGCATCCCACTCGCTGGGTTCGGCCGGCAGGTCGCGCGAATGAAACATCAGGGCCTTGCTGGTGCCACCACGCATGAACACGGCGGGTAAGCGGCGGGACTTCATGGTTGGTCTTCCATCGAGCGGATCTTCAGGTAACCTCGATGATAGGTCCACATTCGTTCTCTGTTGTTCTCTCATGTCCAACTTTACCGCGACAGTTGCGCTTCAAGGCGGTGCTGCAACGGCTCAACGCCTTCGAGACGACGCTGCGCCGTTGCGCGCGCCAAGACCTGACGCGCCGCCGCGCAACGCTCATCGCCGGCATCGCTCAATGCCAACTGCCATATCGCCCAGGGCGGGTGGAGCCTAGGGTCGTCAAGCGACGACCCTAGCAACACTGGCTTGCTCACTGAATCGCGTCATATCCCGCGTGCGAGTCTCTACAAACAGCAGCAACGCCGCGAGACGATGATCTTAAGGTAGCGCCATTAGGCAGCGTCCGCTTTATCCAGGGAGTTGTCGATGAGGGTCAGGATTCCCAAACTTTCAATGGGCAATGGGACGCCGCATGGACGAAGTCATTGTCAGTCGTCAGCAAGGTCAGGTCATGGCGGATACAGAGCTGCGCAAGCACAGCATCGATGGTCCCGATCTGAACGCCTGCCCGACGGCACAGGTTGCGCAACTGCGCGGCATCGATATGGTCCTGCCGGTCCGGGCTGAGCAGCGGCAAAGCGGCAAATCGTTCGACGATGGCTTTGCGCGAGCGCGGGCCGGCAAAACCCTGCAATAGTTCCTGCAGGACGAGACCAGTGGTGACGACGATTTCTTCACCGACCAGCGCGGTACGCAGCGCCTGGATATGCGGCGAACTGGCCACCGCGTCCCGACGCAACGCGAGCGACCAGACGCTGGTATCGACCAGCAAGGTCATTTGCGCGAGCGCTCGGCTTTGTAGTCGAACGCCGGATCCCATTCAAGCTTGCCCATCAACTCGAGTAGGCGCTTCTGTCCGCGGCGGGCGATGAACTCTTGCAATGCGCGGGTGACGGCGGCTTTCTTCGTGCGCTCGCCACTGATTTCGACGACGCGGTCGATGAGCGCCGGATCCAGCGAAAGGTTGGTCGCCATGTGTGTCTCCTCACACAGGAGTCTACACATTTCGATTGGCACGCGCAATTTCCAAGTGGTGGTCGACATGAACGAATCGCAGGTGCGCACCTTGGAGCAGGTACGCCAGGTGCCTCGGCGCCGCGCTTGGCTACTCTCGGGCGCCGTAACTGATCCTGTGATGCTCGCCGATCCACGCCTCGTGAGAGTTGAGGCGATCGCGTGCGCGCCGATCAATGAGGTCATCGTTGGGCTTCCATCGTGAGTTCAATCGGTTACCGCTATGATAGGTCCACATTCGCTCTCCGTTGTACTCCCATGTCCGATTACATTGGCGCGCGCGTATTGCGCGTGGAAGATGAACGCCTGCTCACTGGGCGTGGTTGCTATGTCGCCGACCTTGCGTTTGAAGGCATGGCGCATCTGGTAGTGGTGCGCTCGTCACATCCGTCGGCGCGGCTGCGATCGATTGAAACCACCCGTGCGTCGGCCATGCCCGGCGTCTTGGCCGTGTGGACCGCTTTCGATGTGCGCGCCGATGGGCTACACGGCATTCCGTGGGAGCTGCGTCCGCCGGTGCCCCCTGGTACGCCGCCCGGTGCGCTGCCACCGCAAGGCGATCCGTCGGTGGCTCCACCGCAGCCGTTGCTTGCTGAGACGGTCGTGCGCTATCAGGGTGAACCGATTGCTGTGCTGGTGGCAACCCGTCTCGACCTCGCCTTGGATGCGGCCGAGGCAATCAACATCGACTATGAGCCGCTGCTTGCGGTGTTTGATGTGCGTGAGGCCGCCAAGCCCGGCGCGGTGCAAGTGTGGGAGCGATTTCCGGGCAACGTTTGTTTTCGGGTCAGTGCAGGGGATGCTGCGAAGGCGAGCACTGCATTCACCCAGGCAAGCCATGTGACGACGC
>CAMDRJ010000080.1 GCA_945906755.1 Klebsiella pneumoniae
ATAGCGTGGCGCGAACTTGGGCACGCCCGCCCCAGATCGCGCGCTTGCCCCGATACTTGCCGCTGTCGTGGTTCAACGGGGCCACGCCCACCAACTTGCTGATCTGGCGGGCGCTGATTGTGCCAAGCTCGCTCACCATGCTCATCAAACAGACCAAAGATTCATTAAAAACGGCTTGATTCTCGACACAGTTGCTCTCCCGCAGTGGGGCGAGGGTGAGGTTAATTAAACATTACTTTCGGCAGCCAAAGCGTCAGCGGTGGAAACGCAATGATCACGGCAAGCGAAATCAGCAGCACCACGAAGAACGGCATCGATGCGCTGAAGATCTCATCGATCGTGGTTTCGTTCGGCATGGCCGCTTTCATCGCGTAGATCACCATCCCGCAAGGCGGTGTGAGCTGCCCAAGTTCGATCGCGAGGATCGCCACCATCGCAAACCAAAGATTGTCGAAGCCAAGCTTGAGCACGACCGGCACCATGATCGGCATCGTGAGCAGCATGATCGAGGTGCTATCGAGGATGGTGCCGAGGATCAACAGGATCACCACAAAAAAGAGAACGATCGCGATCGCCGGCACCTCGGCACCGATCATGAGGCGCGTCAGATACTCGGGCAGTCCCGATAGGCTCAGCATGCGCGAATACATTTGCGCGGTCAGCAACAGGAAAAAGATCGTTGCGGTCGCCGACCCGGTTTGCAGAAGCAAATCGTAGGTGCTCTTGAAGCCGAACTTGCGCTTCAGGATAACCAGCACGAATGCACCCAGTGCGCCGATCCCACCGGCTTCGGTCGGCGTGAACCAGCCCGCGTAGATGCCACCTAGCACCAGCAGCACCAATGCATAGACCGCCCATGGTCGCGTGATCAGCTGTCGGCGCGAGAGAATCGGTCCGGATGGCGCCGCGACCGTCCCTTCAATGCCGCACAACGCGGGATTCAGGCGGATCATGATCACAATCGCAAGCGAGAGTGCGACCGACACCACGAGCCCCGGGCCCATGCCGGCGGCGAACAGCTTGCCGATACTTTCTTCGGTAATCACGCCATACACGACCATCAGGATCGACGGTGGAATCAGCATGCCAAGCAGCGCACTCGAGGCAACGATGCCAAGCGCGAACTTCTTGTCGTAGCCGAGTCGCTTCATCTCGGGGATCGATATCTGCGAGAACACCACCGCTGAGGCAACCGTCACACCGGTAATCGCCGAGAACACGGCGTTGCCTGCCACCGTTGCGATCCCCAGACCACCACGGACTTTCTGCAATGCCGCGCCCATCGATTCGAACAGCTCGCGCATCACGCCTGACACCGTGGCGAACGCCCCCATGAGAATGAACAACGGAATGACCGCGAACACATAGTCGTTCAGTGCGTTGTAGGAGGTTGACTCCAGCAGCCGAAACGCCACGCTCCATTTGCCGGAGATGAGGTAGATCCCGATGACGCTCGTTAGCGCAAGCGCAACGCCGACATGAATGCCGATGAGAATCAAAACGAATACGAGCGCCGCCGACAGCGCACCAATCAGCACGGGATCCATGATTACTCGATATGTTTGGCAGCAGCGCCGTCGTCGCCGTCGATCGTCCCGTAGCGGGCACCGCGATAGGCAAAAATCAGGTACTGCAACGCGGTGAGTGCCGCGCCAATCGTGAGCGCCCACCACAACGGCCACGTTGGGACGCGCACCGGCTCCTCGCCTTCGAATTCATCGGTTTCCCAGGCGCGCACTGCATCAAAGTAGCCCCAGTAGGCGATAGCGCCTAGCAGAATGCAACCGAGGATCGCATTTGCCACGATCACGCAGCGCCGGCCGCGCTCGCCAAAGCGGTCGAGCAAGGTGGTAGTGCGAAGATGCCCGCCAATGCGCAGCGTATGCGCCATCTGGAGCCAGAACACAGCGACCAGCGACAGGCGAGTAATTTCCGGAACACCTGGCAACGGAAAATTGAACGCGGTGCGGCCGATCACATCGAGCGAAATAATCGCGACGAGAAAAACGACCCAGAGGCTCGCGAAGGTATTGAGCCCTGCAAGCAGGGCTCCCAACAACCGCTCCATGAAAAACGCTTAGATGCCGATCAGCGCTCAGCTTCCCAATCGCGCGGGAATTTATGGCCGGCGGCTTTCAGTGCCTTGATGTAGACGTACACCACTTCACCCGGCAGCTTGGCCTTGTTGATCTCCTCATAGCGCTGCTTTGGAATGTTAGGCAATTGCTTCGCCCAGGCGCGCTTGGTTTCCTCATCGGCTTGGCGCGTTTCCACGCCCAGCTCACGCAGGCGCTTCACCGCGGCGTTCTGCTTTTCCCAGGTGACCTGCCCCATCGCCTCGTTGTAGTCCTTGCCGGAATCGAGAATGATTTTCTGCAGAGCCGGCGGCAGCGCACGCAGTGCATCGCGATTGATCGTGAGAAGCGGCGTCGCTTGCGAGCCGAAGTCCATATCGACATACTGCTTGGATACTTCGTTCAGTTTGAAACCGAGAATCGGATCGGCCAACATGACCCAGCCTTCATAAACGCCAGTCTGCATCGACGTGTACGCCTCGTTCAAGGTGGACTGCACGCCGACCGCGCCGGTGCCTTGCAGCCACGGAATGTTCGGGCCGATCGCGGCGAGCTTGCGGCCTTTCAATTCCGACACATTGGTCCACTTGAAGTTGGTGACCAGGCCGTAGTTCCCGACGATGCCATTGGCGATATAGACCTGCTTGTAGCGATCTTCGAGCGCCTTCTTGAGTGCGGGCGTCGTTTGATAGACATCCCACACCGCCTTCGCGGCGACGCGCGGATCGGATGTGCCAAACGGTGCGAAGAAGGTGAAGTTGTTGGCGAGCAGTTTGGCGGGTTCAGTCGGCGCGTGGACATCAGCAATATCAAGCAGGCCTGCCTCAACAGCTTCGAGGCATTCGCCGAGCTTGCAGACCGCACCACCCCAGGCTTCGGTCCATTCGACCTTGTGCCCGATCGCGGCCGCACGTTCGGTCACGCGCGCCATGTAGACATCCTTGATCGTGGCAACCCACAGACCAACCGGCGGATGGCCCGCACCGATCTTCAGTTTGAATTCAGCAGCCTGCGCCGGCAGTCCGACCACCAGCGCCATACCCAACACGCAGAAAAAGTTTTTGAGAATGCTCACGTGCAACGCTCCTTTGGGGTGATTGATCGCGTGCCCGGACGGCCTATTCTTAGAGCAGCGCCATCACTTCAGCACCGATCGCCCGTTGCACTTTGTCATTTCCCCACAATCGTAGCAGCCTCGGTGAATGTCAGCAACGCGGCTCCCGCAGATTGATGAGATAGGTTCTATTCCTCCGCGCGGAACCAAAGCGCGCCTGGCTTCGCGAAGAGGAGATAGAGCGCGGCGAGTTCCAACACGATGCTCAGGTAATCAAGGACGATTTCAAAAAACTCGACCGGCGTATCGACCTCACTTGGCAAGAACACTGCAATCGCGGTGAGAAAAACAAACATCAGCAGAACAATGCGCGCCCAATTCCTGCCACGATAAGCAAAGACAATGCTGGTCGCAAAAATCGCGAGAAATAAGCAGGTTGCAACCAAGATCATCACGACGAGTTCGACGTCTGGCTCCCGCTGAATAGATTGATAGAGCAGCGGCAGCGCAATGAGGAAATCCAGCCACAGCAGAACGACGGCAATCGTTACCTGCCTTGGACGTTCCACTGCAAGCGGCGTCCGGGGACGATCCGCGACCGCGGCATTGGGTGCAGCGTATGGATTGTCTTTCAAGTGGCTCTCGTCACAAACTTCAACGTTTCGACGGCAAATTGATCTCGATCGCCGTTCGCACCCCAATGACGACTTCTTCGAGGCTGGTCGGCACCGCTAAGCGCGTCGTATCGATTGGGATCCGGCCGCCCATGATTTCGGCGTTCGATTGCGGATAGCGTGGTGAACGCTCCGGTTCCGCGTAACCGTCCGGAAAGCGCGGCATATTCGTTGCGAGGTCGTATTTGTCGGTCGCGCCGAGCGTATGCAACAACTCATGAGCAATGACGACATTGTTCGAACCGTTGTACGACTTCGAAGCAAAAGCGTGGACCACGCCGAGCATGCCTTTCTCCAATCCAAGCGAGTGCGGGACGCGCTGCGTGCGCTCTGGATCATGATAAAGAACGAACAGCCGGGCATGCGCGCTCGGACCACGATTCGTATCGTTCTGCCAAGCCCAATAGCGAAGCTGGAGGCTCCAAAACATGATCTGAATGACGTTGCCGCCATATGGCGGTGCGGGCGGATGTCGGCGCACTTCAGGCGCGAGCGTGAATGAAACCGGGCCGGTCACGTTGCGTCCATAGCGCCGTGCTTCGCGTTCGAGAAAAGTCTCGATGTCGCGAAAGCTATCGCTGCTGAGGGACTGGATGAATCGCTCCGACACCGGCGATTGATCCGCATTGATCGGATAGACGGCCACGCGCAAGGTCCCGGTCCATGAGGTTGCCCGGGATTTTGCATACCACGTTGCATTGGCGACCCCGGCCAGCACAACCAGCAGGATGATGATGCGAATATTGCGCCACATGGCTCGGAGTGTGCAGAAGAGTCGCGAGAAAGAACGTCGCCTTTCGTCACCACCCGAGCAATCTTTGCGGCGATATTCGGCCTGTTTTGGCGCGCGGGGGAAGACGATGCCTTGCTCGCGCGCGACCATCATAGCTATGAGCAATCTCGGCCTGCGATCCACGCATGCGGGCAGTCATCTGCGACAGCGGGTACGATTCGCCTCTGCACCACCCCTTCGAGGAGACGCCATGACTCTGCCAATGTTAGCTCGGCTCATTGCCGCGACCGTCCTTCTCGTGCCGGCTCTGGCACTTGGGCAAAACTTCCCGTCGCGTGCCGTGACGATCGTCGTGCCTTATCCCCCAGGCGGCTTGATTGATCTGGTGGCACGGGTTATTCAACCTCGTCTGCAAACTGAACTTGGCCAAACCGTGGTGATCGACAACCGGACCGGCGCCGGCGGCAATGTCGGTGCCGAAGCGGTGGTTCGCTCAGTGCCCGACGGCTACACGCTGCTCTTGGGCAATCCATCGCTTGGCATCAGCCCCAGCCTCTACAAGAAGCTTTCCTACGATCCGCTTAAAGACCTGAGCTATATCGGCCAATACGGTCGCGTGCCCAATGTGCTCGTAGTGATTCCCACTGTGCCCGCGAAATCGGTGGCCGAGTTGATCGATCTCTTAAAGAAGAATCCCGGCAAATACAATTACGGATCGCCGGGTTACGGTACCTCACCGCAAATGTCGATGGAACTCTTTCAAGGCATGACGGACACGCAGATCGTGCATATCCCGTTTCGCGGCGCGGGTCCGGCCACCGCCGCGATGTACGCCGGTGAAATTCAAATGATGTTCGACAACCTGCCGCCCCGTGTGGCCGACATCAAAAGCGGGCGGGTACGCGGCTTGGCGGTGACCAGCCTCACGCGCAATCCCGCCGTGCCGGATTTGCCGACACTCGATGAATTGGGGTTAAAAGGCTATGACGTCACGTCGTGGTTTGGACTCAACGCGCCGGCGGGCACACCGGCGCCGGTGATTGCGCGATTGAACGAGGCGTTGAACCGCGTCACGAGCGACCCCACTGTGCGCGAACAACTCGTCTCGCGCGGGGCCGAGGTGGTGCAAGGGACTTCGCAAAACTACTTTGATTTTGTGAAGGCCGAAATCGCCAAATGGGCGCCGGTGGTGAAACGCTCAGGCGTTACCGTCGATTAATTTAGCAAACCACTTTTCATCATGGCGCCGAACTATCTCATCCTGCTCACCGCAATTCTGTTTTCCGCGCCTGCTTTTGGGCAAGCCGATTTTCCGAATCGACCGGTTCGGATCATCGTGCCGTTTCCGGCCGGCGGCAGCGCCGATGCGATGCCGCGCTTGATCAGCGCGCGCCTCGCCGAAAAATGGGGACAACCTGTGATCGTCGAAAACCGCAGCGGCGCGGGCGGCAATCTCGGCGCAGATTTCGTAGCAAAAGCCGAACCCGATGGCCACACGCTGCTCGCTTCCGCTCCCGGTCCAATCGCGATTCATCAAGCGCTCTACAAGAAACTCTCATTCGATCCGAGTGCATTCGTGCCGGTGACGATTCTTGCCTTGGTGCCAAACGTACTAGTCGTCAATCCAAACGTGCCGGCCAATAGCTTGCAGGAACTCATCGCCTTTGCTAAAGCGAATCCGGACAAACTCAATTACGCATCGCAAGGCAGCGGCAGTACGGCGCATCTTTCAGCGGAGTTGTTCAAGTCGATGGCCGGCGTGAAGATGGTGCACATCGCCTACAAGGGCGCCGCGCCCGCGGTGGCCGATCTCCTTGGTGGACAAGTCGATCTGATGTTCGAGAACATCGCAGGCGCACTGCCCCATGTGAAGGCCGGAAAGTTGCGCATGCTCGGTGTCGGCACGGAAAAACGCATCGATGCGGTGCGCGATGTCGCGGCCATTGGCGAAAGTCTGCCCGGCTATGTGGCAGTGGCTTGGTTTGGCGTGGTCGCACCGCCCAAGACGCCCGCCGCGCTGGCGGCGAGAATCTCCGCAGATATGCGTGAGGCGCTCAAGGATCCCGAAGTGATCAAGCGTATGGCCGATCGTTCCGCCACACCGGTTGGCGGCACGCCGGAGGAAACCGCCCAATTCATTCGCGCCGAGACGCAACGCTGGAGCAAAGTGATTCGCGATGCCGCTGTGCAGGTTGAATAGCGCGGCGCAGTGCTCTACGACGGCAAGAATTTTTCGGCGAAGATGCGCTTAATACTCCGCGCTGCAAGCCAGCGCTGCGCGGCCTCCACCATCGGTGGCGGGCCACATAGATAGCAATCGACATTGCCGCCATGCAATAACGCGTCGCGCAGCAGCGTCGTGACATGGCCAGTAGCACCCGCCCACCCATCGCCTGATACCGCGATCCGCTCGACATGCAGATCGATAGCCCCAAACGCCACAAGCTGGTCCGTCGCAAAAAATTCGGCCGCCTGGTTGGCCCCATAAAGCAGGTAAATCGGCTCACGGAACGATGGCGACGCCACCAACCGTTCGAGCATTGCGAGCATCGGCGCCAAACCCGTGCCACCGGCAATCATCACGATCGGTCGGGTGGGCGGCCGCAGATAAAAATGCCCGAAGGGGCCTTGCACAACGATTTCATCGCCGACGCGTACCCGCGCTGTGACGTACTCACTCATGGCACCGTCTGAGAGCACCTTCACATAAAAGGTAAGTCGCCCGCTCGCATCGTGCGCATTCGCCATCGAATAGCTACGCCATTCGCCGCGACCTGGGACGCGCAACTTCACATACTGACCCGGCAAATAGACCATCGATCTTGGCAAGTCGATAACAAGCCTTACAACGTCGGCGGCCACTGCTTCGCTTAGCGCTACCCTGCCGAGTTCTTCGACCGGCGCAATCTTTGTTAGTGCCTGGGTGGATGGATACGGGAACTCCAGCACGCAATCGCTGGTGGCCCGCATTTGGCATGCGAGCGTAAATCCCACGGCGCGCTCCTCTTCGGACAGCGCCTCCTCGACATAATCGCCAAGCTCAAAGCTGCCATCCGTGCAAAGACCTTTACAGGTTGCGCACGCACCTTCCAAACAATCGGACTCAAGGCGCACCTTCTGACGTAGCGCTGCCGCATAGACCGTTTCGGCCGGCCGCGCTTCGATCCGGACGCTACGACCATCCTCGAACAACAATGTCAATCGATGCATGGGCACTCACTCATTGCGGCCAGCGTGCGGAATGAATATCGCCATGGATGCAATCGGCAAACTCCGCTTGCAATCGCGTGTTGCCCTCGGCACGAACAGGCTCCAAGCGGAACATGAGCGCCCGCTCGCACACCGGTACGGCCTGCAGCATGCGCGCGAGATACGGTAGCCCGTTTTGCTGATGGCACGCGATCCAACGACGACGATCTCCGATTGACTGCAGTCTTTCGCGCAATGACTCGCTCATGAAAGATGGGCTCGCCGCATAAGCAAGGATGCGGGCGTTCAATGCAAATTCAGCGCGCAACGCGGTTGCGATATCCAACGCGACTTCCTCGCGCACGGCTACTTCACCCTCGCGAACGAAACGATCGACATCACGGCGCGTTGCAAGGAAATCGCTGCGCGATTCGATGCGGCTTTTCCCCGCGCAATGCGTGCTTCGAATAAGCGCCGCTGCATAGACCGCGCCCTCGCCTTGACCTACGGCCGGTTTAACAGGACCGCTACTGGCTGGCGGCGCCAACTTGATGGCTCGTCGATCAGGCTCTGGTGCAACCCCCGGTTCATCGCGATAGACCCCTCCACTTAATCGTTGCAATTGACGCTCGCCTCTTGCCGATTCGACGACTCGCATCGAGGGCTCCCGCGCGTCACCTCGAAACTGCGCTTCAAGCTTGCGGCCGTCCGGAAATTCCCATCGCCAGTTACCGATCCGATATCCATCGACGTAGCTGCCCGCAAGCGCAACCGTCAACAGACGACCTTGGTGGAGCTTCAACAATCCGGCGCCCTCGCGAATTCCGTCGATACAGGCGCCGCTCCACGCGATTTCCGGCGCGCGGCCGCTCCACTCTGCTGTGGGCTCGCGCACTCGTTCCACGCAGTTGCGCGTGTCTTCATAACCGAAATAGATGCCACGTCGCTGAGGATCGGGCGGGTGCTCGATCTTGGCAGACGATGTCTGCCCAAACGCCAGCTGGGTTGCGAACAGCAGCATCGTTGCGCACGATTGCGCAATCCGTGCTGCCCGCGCGAATGGCATCGGCCTACGTCCCGTCACGCGCGAGGATGCGCAGCTCACTTGCATAAAAAGTGAGCCGATCGATCAAGTGCTTGCGCTGCTTTGCGGTGAGCGAACGCTCAAGGTCAAGCAGCAGCGTGCCAAGTCTCGCCTGCCATGCCAGCGATGTCGCTGCGTAGTGCTCCGATCGATGCTGCTCGTAGTGGACAAGAAGGCTATCGAGTCGCTTCGCGCGTTCGGAGCCGGGCGCATTGGATCGCAGCGCCTGCAATACCGCGAGGTGACGCCGCTTGCGCTCTTCCAGCAGGCCGCTGAAGATCGGCGAGGATGCATCGGCATAGGCAGCGAGGCGCGCTTCCTGCTCGGTGGTCAGATCACCAAGCCAGTCACGCGCACGCTTGGTCAAGGTACGGAGTCGTTCGTTACGGCGGCGCTCGGCGTCCTTTTGCAGATTGTCCCGCTCGAATGTCGCATTCGATTCGGTAAGCTTTTTTTCCAGGCGCGCGAGATTGTCGGGCGTCACCCGATCGATGAGTGGCGCCACTTCATTGATACCTTGCCGAACCACGGCGCGGTAGCGCGTCTGAATGACATCGGTCGCCCAGGTGATATCGTCTTGTTCGATGCCACGGCGCAAGCGCACGATCAGCTCATCGATCGCGGCAACGTATTTCGGCAACTCCTCGCGGCGATGCCATTGATGCAATTGATCGATGCGCGCACGGACAAGATCGGTCTGCTCGCCCTCAAGATCGAGGTAATCATTGGCCATGTACCGCGCGCCAAAATCGATGTTGTTGTACGCAATGCGAACAAAGCTCCCGCATCCTGCGAGCGCTTGCAGGATGAGAATGCCGACCAACAATCCGCCAAGGCGCCTCATATCAGCGAAACAATTCGCCGTTTCCTGCCTTGTCGCGCACGATTGCAGGCACAGCAAAACGCACGCCGTATTTTTTGGCGAGCGCTTCGGCCCGTTGCACGAACTTGCGTGGGCCGACATGATTGATGAATTGGAGCGCACCGCCGGTCCACGCCGGAAAACCAATGCCAAAAATAGAACCGATGTTGGCGTCATGGAACGTGGTGAGCACGCCTTCTTCGAGGCAGCGTGCCGTCTCGATTGCTTGGCGATACAGTAAGCGGTCTTTCAACTCTTCGAAATCGACATCTATCGTGCCGCGTCCGAACGCTTTCGTGAGTCCGGGCCATAGCGCTTTCTTGCCGTCTGCCGGATAGTCGTAGAAACCACCACCGCCGGCGCGACCGGGACGCTTGAATTCCATCACCATCCGTTCAAAGACATCGTCCCCGGGCTCGCCAACATAAGGTTTGCCTTCGGCGGCGAGATCGGCCTTGGTCTGCTCGATCACGTGCAATGACAAAGACATCGAGGTCTCATCGATCACGGCAAGCGGCCCGACCGGCATGCCCGCGTATTTGCCGGCGTTTTCGATCAGCGCGGGCGGAACGCCTTCCTTCAACATCACCGCACCTTCCCGGACAAAGGTGCCGAACACGCGGCTGGTGAAAAATCCGCGCGCATCATTCACCACGATCGGCGTCTTACCGATCGCGACAACGTAGTCATACGCCTTGGCGAGCGTCGCAGGTGAGGTTTCCTTGCCCTTGATGATCTCGACCAGCCGCATCTTGTCGACCGGCGAAAAGAAATGCAGCCCGATGAAATTCGCGGGCTTCTTGCTGGCCGCCGCAAGGCTCGTAATCGGCAGGGTGGACGTATTCGAAGCAAACACCCCGTTGGCGCCAAGCAGCGGTTCGGCACGCTTGGTCACGTCTGCCTTCAGCGCACGTTGTTCGAATACTGCCTCGATGATGAGATCGCAGCCGGCGAGCTTGCCAAGATCGTCCACCAGCTCAATCAATGCGAGCGTCGCCTCCATCTCGCGATCGGTCACGCGACCGTCTTTCATGCGCCGCGCCAGAAGCTTCGACGTATAGGCCTTTCCGGCCTCCGCCTTCTCGATCGATACATCGTTCAGGACGCATGGAATTCGCCGCGATGCATTGGCCCAAGCGATGCCGCTCCCCATCATGCCCGCACCAAGAATGCCGACCTTGGCAGGCAACCACTTCGGCTCACCTTTGGGACGCGACGCACCCGACCGGATCGCCGTCATATTGAAGAAGAACGCGGTAATCATGTTCTTCGCGTTTTGCCCGCACGCGAGTTTGGTGAGGTAGCGGGTTTCGATGCGCAAGGCGGTGTCGACGTCCACCTGCGCGCCTTCAACGGCGGCGGCGAGCGTGGCTTCCGGTGCAGGATAGAGTCCACGCGTTTTTTCCACGAGTATCGCGGGCGCAATCGCCAACATCTGGGCAAGGCGCGGCGTGGAAGGCAGTCCGCCCGGCATGCGGTAGCTGTCTTCATCCCATGGCTGCTTGGCAGTGGGATGCTCGAGGACCCATGTACGCGCCTGATCCATCATATCGGCAGGCGATGTCGCCAACGCATGCACCAGGCCAAGCTTGGCCGCCTCGCGTGGTCCAAACAATTTTCCTTCGACGAGAAACGGAAACGCTTTCTCCAGTCCAAGCAGGCGCACCATCTTCGTGACGCCGCCGCCACCTGCCAGAAGACCAAGCGTCACCTCGGGCAAACCGAGCTGGATCGACGCATCGTCCACGCAGATACGATGCTGGGCGCAGAGCGCAACTTCCCATCCACCACCCAATGCGGCGCCATTGATACAGGCCACGACCGGCTTGCCCAATCGCTCTAGCGTGCGGAAATTCTTTTTGATGCGCTCGATTGCTGCAAAAAAGCTTGGGCCGTCTTTCTCCTGCAATTGGATGATGTCGTTCAGTTCCGCGCCCGCAAAAAATGTCTTCTTCGCAGACGCGAGGATGACGCCGGCGATCGCGGCCTTCTCTGAATCCAAGCGCTTGACGATTTCATCGAGCGCCTCACACCACGCGGCCGACATCGTATTGACTTGCGCGCCAGGTGCATCGAAGGTCAGCGTGACGATATTCGATGCATCTTTCTCATAGCGGATCGGCGACATAGCAGGCCCTACACCCGCTCGATGATGGTCGCGATGCCCATTCCGCCACCTACGCAAAGCGTTGCGAGACCATAGCGCAGCTTGCGACGCTCGAGTTCATCGATCAAGGTGCCAAGAATCATCGCACCGGTCGCGCCAAGCGGATGACCCATCGCGATCGCACCACCATTCACGTTGATCTTCTCTTCTGGAACGCCAAGCTCTTTCATATATTTGAGCGGCACGGCGGCAAACGCTTCATTGATTTCGAACAGATCGATTTGATCGATCGTCATCTTCGCCTTGGCGAGTACCTTGCGCGCGGCGGGCATCGGCCCGGTCAGCATGATGGTCGGGTCCGAGCCGGTCAGTGCGGTTGCCACCACACGGGCGCGTGGCGTCAGACCAAGCGCCTTGCCCTTTTCTTCGCTGCCGACCAGCACGGCCGCGGCGCCATCAACAATGCCCGATGAGTTGCCGGCGGTGTGCACATGGCGAATCCGCTCAACCATCGGATAGCGCCGGATCGCCACCGCATCAAAACCCATCTCGCCCATCTGCTCAAACGACGCCCTGAGAGAACCGAGGGCTTCCATCGTGGTACGCGGCTTGATGAACTCGTCGCGGTCGAGAATCACATCACCGACGGCATCCTTGACCGCTACGATGGATCGATCAAAGCGCCCGGCCAATTGCGCCGCCGCCGCGCGTTGCTGGGATCGCATCGCATAGGCATCGATATCCTCGCGCGAAAAATTGTCCAAGGTCGCGATCAAATCAGCGCCAATACCCTGCGGAACGAAGCCCGCATCAAAGCTCGTCTGCGGATCGAGCATCCAAGCCCCACCATCGGCACCCATCGGCACGCGCGACATCGACTCCACGCCACCCGCGACGATGAGATCCTCCCAGCCGGATCGCACTTTTTGCGCCGCGAGATTGACCGCTTCAAGTCCCGACGCGCAAAAGCGATTGAGCTGCACGCCCGCAACGCGCCAGTCCCAACCCGCCGCAAGCGTGGCGGCCTTGGCGATGCAGCCACCCTGATCACCGATCGGCGTCACGCAGCCCATCACCACGTCCTCGACTTCCGCCGTATCGAAATCATGGCGCGCCTGCAATTCGCGCAATACACCGGCAAGCAGCGTGATGGGCTTCACCTCATGTAAGGAGCCACCCGATTTGCCGCGGCCACGCGGGGTGCGAATGGCATCGAAGATAAAGGCTTCGGGCATGATGATTCTCCGTGATAGGCCAGACGAGCATATGGAAATCGCGCGGAGGGATCATAGCGCGGGGCGAGGAACTCGATTGGCCTAGCAAACGCGTCGGCGACGTGGTATTACACAACCGCTTTGGAAAATAGGTTCAGCACAACGACGCCGGCAATGATGAGTGCAATGCCAATGAATGCGGCCGCGTCAAGGGATTGGTGATAGACAACCCAGCCAACCAAGGCAACAAGGACCACACCGACACCGGACCAAAGCGCATACGCTACACCGAGCGGAATGGTACGAAGCGTAAGCGAAAGAAAGTAGAACGCGGATGCATACCCCACCACCACAAGCATCGAGGGCACTAAACGAGTGAAACCCTCGGCGGATTTGAGTGCGGAAGTTGCGATCACTTCGGACACGATTGCTATGGCAAGATAGATCCACTGCATAGGTTTCCAATCTCTAGGATCGCAGTAACCGCGCCTTATCCACGTTCGAGTTCGTAGGCCTCCTTGAATTCTTCCGCGATGGCTCCTGGCGCCAGCGGTCGGTTTATCTCCCACCACTCAGCGGCACGACGAAGGTCACGAGCTGCTCGGCGCGTAAGCCGAAGGTCAAACGGTTCTTTCAAGAATGGGCAACCGGCAGACCGGTGAGCGCCTCTTCCAGGGAAACGGTTTCCCCACGGTCAGCCTCACCAATGGAAAGAAGTAGTTCCGCCTCTTCCTCGGCCGTGAGGTGAAACCTCTCGGATGACTCCCGGGCGAGAACGGTTGCAACGGAACCTTCTTCCAGAGGAAGTCCTTCAACAACCACTTTTCCCTCGATGACCTTTCCCGTAGAAATTCTCATGGCTTCTCCGATCGCTTGCGCATGACTGCCAATGCTACTCCGCCGAGCGTATGCACGCCGATGACGCCATTTGGGCTAGGGGAAAGCCTCACGGCTCCCCCCTCCCACACCACCGTACGAACGGGTCACGTATACGGCGGTTCGGCAGATTGAGTCAATGTACAAGGCATACCGCCCCTGCACGCCAACCGGAGCGTCATTTCCAACCGCGCCATCGTCGGTTTCATCCCAGCCACCGGGCTTGCGCCCCGTGGACTCGCCGGATGCAATACCGCTGTTCCTTGGCAAGCGACTTCTCCTCTCTTTCAATCCCCTCGCGGGGAACCGTTCGGGCCTTCAGCGGCTCGCGCCACCTACTACGCCCTCTGCAGACTTCTGCCGTTCGTTCGGTTCGGCTTGCGCCTCGCCCAGTTGGCGTGGGAATACTCGCTAGCGCCAACAACCCGGCAGATCTCCCGGGGTAAGACACGTTACCTTCCCTGCATAGACGCCGGATTTACAAAATGCACCCCAACTACCGCAGATGGAGGGCTTCGCGGTCACGTGCCCGCTCGCCCCAGATGCATCAGCCTTGCAGGCCGCGCCGCCGTCAGAGCCGGCGCCTCTTCGCCAGTCACGAACAGTCCGCAGGGACTGTTCGTGCACGGGCTCAGCCTCATATCCGGTTTTTGTTCATCGCCCCGCAGTTTCGGATTGAGCTTCCTTCAGACCCCGCCTCGCGACGACGCCCTTGCCCTTCTCCTTGCCTTCGGCTCTGCGGAACGCAGTTCCAGTGAAGACTAACCTTCAGGTTACGTCGGAACTAAAACCTGCCAGTCGGACTTGCACCGACTAAGTAACGCGCCATGCCCGGCACACACGTCGCCGTTCAACGGCGCGCGGTTTTTGGCGCGTCCGTTGCGACGGCTTGTTGGGCCACATTCGAAGACCAAGGTTGGATTTTTACCAATTTCGGACCGATTACGCGTTCGGCCACTTCTGTGTCATACGCTGCCTGAGCGCGGAGCCAATAACCGTTGGACAAACCGAAAAACCGGCAGAGCCGCAAATCAGTATCAGCGGTTACGCTGCGTTTTCCCGCGACAATATCTCCAACTCTCTGGGCAGGAACACTGATTTCCTTCGCCAGGCGATACTGACTAATGCCCATGGGCTTAAGAAATTCTTCCAGGAGCAGTTCACCGGGTGTGACAGGTTTGAGCTTGCGCATATGTGTCTCTCTTCAGTGGTAATCCACTATTTCCACGTCTTCAATGCCTGCGTCAGTCCAGCGAAAACAAACACGCCACTGATCGTTGATACGAATGCTGTGTTGCCCTTTTCGGTCGCCCGCAAGCGCTTCAAGGCGATTGCCAGGGGGCACCCGTAAATCGTTCAAATGGCCGGCGATTTGAAGCTGCCGGAGTTTTCTCTGTGCCACCGTGGCGATGTTTGCAAATTTCTTGACGCGCTCGCCTTTTGACAGCGATTCCGTTTCTGCGCAGGCAAACGACTTAATCATGCGTAATAGTAACGCGATGCATGACTACAGTAAAGCGTGCGTGCGTGACTGTGCGTGACTGTGTGGCCCAACGTCGCAATTGAGAGGCCGAGCGAGCGGGAAACGCCCACTTGCGAAGGTCTGTCTCGAATTGCTTGTTGGGCGTCACGTTTCCAGAGCACGCAGGAGCTTCGGGTGCTTGACTGCGACCTTGAGCAGCGTGCGTGCGGCACCCGTTGGCTCCCGGCGCCCCTGCTCCCAGTCTTGAAGAGTCCGGGCCGACACACCCAGCAGTTGCGCGAACTCTTGCTGCGACAAGCCGATACTCGCTCTTGCTTCGGCTGCCGCCGACAGCTTGACCTTTGTGACGCGCGCGGCTCGGCCGCGCCGCATTTGCTTGACGGAAGTCAGCAGGTCGTCTTGAAACTTCTGAGCTTCAGATCGCATCTTCAACTCCTCTCTTCAACTTCGCGAGGAACGACGCGGGTAAATTGTCGAGCTTCGCCTTCGAGTAAACAATCAGCAGCCACACCGTGCCGTCGGGTGCGATAAAGTAGATGACACGTGCACCGCCGCGCTTGCCCGTGCCCGACCTCGACCACCTGACCTTACGACAACCACCAGACTCACGAATGATGTCTCCGGCTTCCGGATTAGCAGCGATAAAATTTATGAACTCTTGGCGCTCCGCGTCGGACCAGACGTCGGCAGCGTACCGAACAAAGACCGGGGTTTCAGCAACCGTGCGCATGCCCTATGCTACGGCATTGCCGGATTCCGCGCAAGGCCAAGTCTTGTCCAACGAGGTTTGATCCTGAACCGCCGGCCGTGATTCCAACGAGGTTTGATCCTGAAGGGCGCTGGCGAGTGCAGCGCGTAGAGGGAGCGGGGAGTCGATCATCGAAGGATGGTGATCGACATGAACGAGTCAAAGATCCA
>CAMDRJ010000081.1 GCA_945906755.1 Klebsiella pneumoniae
AGGAAAATGGTCAGATCAGCCCCCCCGACAACCGTTCGGGCTGCCCGATGCCGCTGGTGGCACCCTCACGTCGCGGTTGCCTTGCAGCAAGGCCAGAAATACGGGAACATTCACGCCAGATCGGGAGTCATCTGGGGAATCCCGGCTAACATTCAACCCGGACCACCAAACGGGGGCTGGCCAAGGTGCTTCGACCAGTATGTTTGAGTCTGAGTGCGCGACAATCACGCCACAGAATCTGAAGCATAAAATGCTGAGTAGTCGCATAATTTCTGAGATCTCACTAACAACATAGCCTCACTGTTATAGAATCGACGAGGCGTGATTGTCACAAATAGAGCAACTCATCGGAGAGCATCTGGCAAAGCATGATGTTCAGAAGTTACCAAGTGGATTCCGATTCAATCGAACCCACGGAGCAACCGATCTGACGTTCACGCCCGCCAATAATTTTCGTGATGATTTTAAGCTTTCGTCGATTGCGACAGTCCGGACTCGATTCACAAAAGGCATTCCGCCATTTACGAGCAACGAACTTAATCGCCTGAATCGTCGTGCCGTTTTCGGAAATTTTATGTCTGGGGAATCTGGCATCGAACTTCAACTTACATTCTCCATATATGAGAACGAGCCTGCATTTGACTGGGTGATTGAAATTCTTCTGAAGGCCTTCGGAGAACAGTTGGCGCTCGGGCTAGGAATTGCTCAGTCTGATGCCACGGAAGAATTACTGCGCTTTAATCGCTCCAATTTGGAATATCCAAGAGCCTGGAAAAACCAGCCAGCGCGAGAAGCGTTTGTTAAATCGGCGGAGGCCTTTTGCAAGCGTGGGCTTGTGTCAACCGCCGAGCAAAATGGATTGACTTTGGAGGTTCCGCTGACCCCAGGACCCGCATCCCGCATGCTGGATCCAAACGCTGAAACCGCATTAATTCGAATTTCGACTGATGTGCCACATCCCGTGGCGGGGGTTGGGTACCTCTGTACGATAGCCCTACCCTACGACCCGCCGAAAAATGAAATATCAAGTTGGTGCGAACACCTCAATTCTGTTGAGCACGCGCAAGCCGACTTTGTTCCTCGAATGGGCGCCTGGGCGATTCGTGGGCTCGATGACGAGATTGTATATTCACTATTTTGGCCCACGACCGGGGAGACAGATCAACACGCAAATCTGGCCAATTGGATGGTACAGCGTACACTTTGGGCTAGAGAGCAATTTTGGGAACCTAAAAAAGGGCTATTTCGTAACGGAGCCCAAAAATGAACTCCGTTATTTTCCCAGATTATGTCGAAAGTTTCATTGATCACCTGAAACATTTTTTGGGCTTCGAGAAGGTCGAACTAACTCTGATAACGCAAAGTGCGCCGGCCTCGAGGCGGGATTATCAGGTCACGGTCGACTCGCGTGTCGTGAACATCGTGGTCCATCGAACGATCGATTCGATAGCCCTTCCTATCGGGAAATACCGTGCCCGCGTATCCACGAATCTACCGGATGAGTTAGGTGAGTGGTTTATCGGAAAAGAAGGCACTGCAAACCGGTTTGCTTCTTTAGGTGCGATTGTTACGGGCGACGGAACCGCGGCCGTTCGCAGTCAGTGCATCATTCAGGAAGATTGTATCGTGATCTTAGCCGCGATGTGCGCCACGGCTATTATCCATGCCGCGCCATCCATAACTCGATCACTACAAAAAATTATTTCCGGCGAAGTGGCGCAAGACGTGGCGACTCTTAGCAGTTGGAGCGACCTCGACTTTGAGCAGCTGCATTATGACTATGCTCATCTTGGTACGAGCTCTCTCACCAACCGCGAGGTTAAAATCCAACTATTTTTCGGGGCGGTACTTACCGTAACAGCTACTCACAAGAATCCTTATTGGGGCGGAGGCCTTCTCAGTCTGCTGCGGGCACCTCGAGAGAGCATCGTGACGACGGAATATGTGCCATCAACAAACGAGCTTAATTTTGAGGAGTTCCTGGTTGGTGGTGTGCCTATGTTTGGCGCATGGTGTGAAGACAAGGACGATTATGTATTCGTCTCATTTGCCCCAAACCATCTGAAATCAATACCGCGGTTCACCGACCATTTTGTTCGATGGGCTTGCAGTCGATTTTATCACCTGAAGACTGCAACAGCGCCTGCTGTGATATCTAGAGCTGCTCAAGAAGCAGCGGTAATCGCCCCCATCAGAAATACTTCCCCTGATCCTAGCGATGATGGGTCACTGAAGATCGCCCTAAATGAGATTGGGCAACTCGTTTTTGAATCAAAGCTTCCTTCGCAGGAGCGCTTTAACAAAATAAAGTCCGTTGTCGGGCGTCTGGCAGAAAGTGAGCACTACCAATCTATGGATCTATTACTTCAACCAGCGTTTCGTGTTTCTAACGCCCTGTATGAATTGATAGCCGACTGCATTGAAGATGAAATCACCTTTGATCCAATCGGTAGTCGCAATACCAGTTCTGCTAACGGTGAACTGAACGCTATGCCCGTACTAATACCTCATCGATTTCGGATAGCCGAGCGCGCCGATTGGATGCATTTGATTCCCCGGCTACCGTCCGGTGAGAAAATTCCTAATCTGTCGGACATCCTATTTACTTGGAATGATCTCAATTACAGCATCCCTAAAACGAAAGACTTACATAAGCTCCTCCGAGAGTACGACGGTCGTCTTGCTGACTCGGCGTTTGCAGAAAAGATCTCTGAATGGAGAAGCCAGGAATCGTTCGCGTCACCTTACGACAATGTTTTCTCTAGTGACGGCTTCAGTTGGTCGCTAAGATTCCTCGTCACTTACCGTCAAAGTGATCAGAACAATTGGTTTGGGAGCGAAGAGGAGGCGCAAGATTGGCTACGCGAGTCTTCGGAAGCGCTATTAAGGCCTTTTGGTATAGATCTCAAACCGCCGCGGGTGCTATCACGCGCATTGTATGTAGGACAAAGTATGGTTCACCAGTTTCTGATTCGATCGCTGACGAGATCGGCAGAAACGAATTCTGGTGAAAGACATTTAGAGGTATTTTTTGAGGAGTTTGGCAGCCAGTCATCATCAGTGTCTCTGTTTCAGCGTATAACGGTTAGAGACACCTCGAACAATATCGATATCTCTCAGGGGATATTTCATCGCTTGTTACGCAGCGATCAAGCTCGATGGCGGCACGATTTTCATCAGATTCAAGAGGCCTTTCGTAGGGAAATAAGTTGTAAAATGACGTTAGTGCCTTTGGTTCAGCCGGGAGAGCTTTTGTCGTTTTCTACATCCTCACGTCGGCTCAAGTTTACACTGGGTGCAACAGTGGCATTCTCTAAGCCCGCACCAGATGGTCTACCGCTAAATTCTTTGGAAGGCGATGAAGAGTTTGCGCAATGGTGGGAGTATGAGCGGGCTGTTGCGGAATCTGAAAAAGGCCTTTGTCTCAGCACGATCTGTCCCGCGCTTAATATCAACAGCGAACATGTGTTCTGTATATCTGCGTTCACCGTTGAAGATCGAAAATGGCGTCCGTCAATCATTCTGGTGTTTGATGGTGTTAATCGCCTTGATGGAATCCCATTGGAATGGCCCCCTCAAAGGGAGCTTCTTGATACAATCGCACAAACCTTTTGCTTGATTGGCGGGAGAAAAGCGATTTGGTGGAGTTTAATTTCTAGCAGCAACGGAGTTGTCGGTACGTTGCATTAATCGGAATCGACAATGTAGCCGTCTCGGCAGGGCAGTTTCTGATCTGACGGCGGACAACCTCATTCTGCAGCTCATTCTGCAGGAGGCCGCACGGGGAAACTACTGGGGCGCGCGCCTCGCCGCGCCTGTGAGGCGCTTGGCTCGTCTTCAGGCAGAAACCGAGTATCCCGTATTAATGGAAACTCAGTTCTGATTTCCTACGCTGGCAAAGAAGTGCCTGTTCGGTTGCTGCCAGACGACTGATTGCGCGCAAATTATGCAATTCAATTGACAAATATCGGTTGTCTACATGTAATCGAGGTCGCCTTCGCATCCCTTGTCTTCCTTGTCTTAGGAGAACTTCAACGTGAAGCCTGGCCCATACGGCCCGTTTCCATATTCCCCAATCATTGACAGGCCACCGCTGAATTGGCCAAACGGCGCTCATGTCGCGCTTTGGATTATCCCGAACATCGAATTTTTTGCACTCCACGAAAAGATTCCGGCAGCAACCGGCACAGGAGGAGCGTCCGCCCCCGTGCCGGACATTACGGGCTGGTCAGTTCGTGATTATGGAAACCGCATCGGTGTATTTCGCATCATGGACGCGTTGGACCGTTATGGGCTTCGTGGCACCGTGGCGTTGAACAGCGACCTGTGCGCGCACCATCCTCGGATTATCGACGAAGGAATCAAGCGCAAGTGGGAGTGGATGGGCCACAACGAAAGCAACTCCCGGCGGCTCAACGCGATCGATCCCGCAGAAGAACCGCAGGTGATCCGCAACAGCTTGGCAACGATCGAGAAAGTTACCGGACAACGGCCCAAAGGGTGGCTTAGCTCGGGCCTCCAGGAAACCTGGAATACGCTCGACCTGCTCGCGGCAGAAGGATGCGAATACGTTTGCGACTGGGTCAACGATGATCAGCCCTATCTAATCTCGCTCGAGAGCGGCCGTACATTAATCTCAATACCTTACAGCCATGTGTTGAATGATAAGCCGCAGTACGAACGGGACCACCGTACAGCCGATGAATTTCAGGAGATGATCTGCCGTCAGTTCGACGTGCTTTATCGTGAGGGCGCCACATCGGGCCGTGTCATGGCGATCGCCCTTCATCCGTACCTGACAGGCATGTCGCATCGGATCGGCGCGCTGGACGGCGCGCTCGAATACATTTGCCGGCATGAGGCAGTCTGGAAAACGACCGGCTCCGAAATTGTACAACACTACCGAAATCAGCTGGCGAGAAGTAATTGAAGAGACGTCCGGATTTACGACAAGGTGAGCCAGTATGTTCCAGCAGTTGTTCGCCCTCATGGTTGTTGCGACAATTGCGCAGTTTGGCGCCGTTGCGGTGGCGCAGGATTATCCGACCCGGCCCGTCACCATCGTGGTGCCTTATCCGCCCGGCGGGCCGACCGATCTTGTCGGGCGTGTGATCGCCGACCGGATCAAGGCGACCCTCGGGCAGCCCGTCATAGTAGAGAATGTGGCCGGCGCGAGCGGAACCCTCGGATCGGGCCGCGTCGTCCGCGCGGTGCCGGACGGATACACACTGGTCGTCGGCCAATGGTCGTCGCATGTCGGCGCCGGCGCGACGCTTTCGCTGTCCTACGACCCGGTCAACGACTTCGAGCCGGTCGCGTTGTTGACGAGTTCGCCGCTCTGGATCATTAGCCGCAAAAACTTTCCGGCTGACGACCTCAAGGGGCTTATAAGTTGGCTTAATGCAAATCCGGATAAGGCGACGGCCGGCACCGTCGGCATCGGCAGCGGCACTCACATGTGCCTGATTTACTTCCAGAACATGACCGGCACGCGTTTTCAGGTGGTGCCTTATCGCGGTGGCGCGCCGATGATGCAGGATCTTCTCGCGGGGCAGATCGACTTCACCTGCCCGGAGGCATCGCAGAATCTTGCCCAGTACCGCGGCGGCCGCATCAAGGTGTTCGGCGTGTTGAGCAACAGGCGCTGGTTCGCAGTGCCGGAAATTCCGACCTTGGAAGAGGGCGGCACACCGGGAATGAACTTTCCGTTCTGGAACGGTCTTTGGGCGCCGAAGGGCACGCCCAAGGCGATCGTCGACAAGCTCAATGCGGCTGTCGTCGAAGCGTTCGCCGACCCGGCCGTACAAAAGCGATTTGGCGATCTGGGCTACGACATTCCGCTTCGGGATCAACTGACGCCGGAGGCGCTAGGCCGGTATCACAGGCAGGAGGTTGGGAAATGGCATCCGATCTTCAAGGCCGCCAACATCAAGCCAGAATGACGCGGCACTGCACACGCGCAACCTGCGCTCGGCGATAGGGGACGGTCGTTGCAAGCCATTCGGGTCCATGCCTTTGGCGATCCCACGACGATGGTCTTGGAGGAGGTGCCAAAGCCTTCACCGGGTCCCGGCGAGATCTTGGTGCGGGTTCTCGCTGCCGGGATCAACTTCAAGGACACTCAGTTTCGCAGCGGGCTCTATCCCGGTGACACCCCGGTATCACTGGGCACGGAAGGGGCGGGGGTCGTCGAGGCCGTCGGCAGCGAGGTTGCCGAATTCAATCCCGGCAATCGCGTGTGCTGGATGTATTCGACCGGCCACCGGCCGCCGGCGCATGGCAGTTACGCCACCCACGCAATCGTGCCGGCGAAGAACGTGGTGCCACTACCGGCGGGGTTGGACTTTCAGAAGGCCGCGGCGGTGTTATTCCAGGGGGTCACGGCGCATTACCTGTCGAATTCGACTTACCCGCTTGCGCCGGGTCACTCTTGTCTCGTGCATTCGGGCGCTGGCGGCGTCGGCAGTCTTCTTTGCCAGATGGCGAAGATGCGCGGTGCGCAGGTGATTGCTACTGTCTCGACCGATGCCAAAGGGGAAGTCGCTCGCCAGAGCGGTGCCGACCACGTAATCAACTACGCCCGCGAGGATTTTGCGGCCGAAGTGAAACGCATCACCGGGACGGGCGTGCATGTCGTCTACGACGCAGTGGGTCAACAAACATTCGAGAAAAGCCTTGATAGCCTGCGGCGCAGGGGCCTCCTTGCGCTCTACGGAGAGGCAAGCGGCGTCGTGCCGCCATTGGACCCCCGATTGCTGACCTCGAAGGGCTCCGTCTATCTCACGCGCACCGGCGCGCAACATTATATCGCGGACCGCGCCGAATTCCTCGAGCGATCTCAGGCAGTCTTGAACTGGGTTGCCACAGGGAAGTTACGCGTCTGGATTCACAAGACGTATCCGCTGGCGGAGGCGCCCGAAGCGCATCGCGCACTCGAACAGCGCGAAACCGCTGGAAAGTTGTTGCTCATTCCATAACGAGGCTGAGGCACAAGGGAGCGTCGCGGCAGAAAGCAAGAGGACGAGAAGGACAGATGGTGGGTCGCAGGTGCGGAGTATTTTTTTGGTGTTTGTTGGGTGTGTTCGGGGCCCCGGTAGCGAAGGCGCAGACCTATCCTTCCCAGAACATCACCATCATCGTCGGCTCGCAGCCGGGGGGGACGACTGATCTGCTCGCGCGTCTCTTGGCGCAAAAAATGACGGTCGCTTGGGGAAAACCCGTTGTTGTCGAAAACAGAGTGGGCGCCAACAATCAAGTTGCCGGCGAGTTCGTCAGGCGCGCCGCGCCCGACGGACATACCTTATGGGTGACGCCGGATTCGTTCGTGACCAATCCGGTTTTGAACAGCAAGCTGTCCGATGACGGTTTCGCCCCGGTCACGGCACTGGTCCGCGCGCATCACACCTTAATCGCTAATCCGTCGCTTCCCGTTAGCGATCTTGCCGAGCTGATTGCCTTAGCGAAGGCTAAGCCTAACGAATTCAATTACGCGACTTCTGGATTTGGATCCGCAGGCCACCTGTCAATGGAGTATCTTCAAAGCCGGGCTGGAGTTAAATTCACCGGCGTGCACTACAAAGGCGCAGCAGCAGCGTTCAGCGATGTTATTGCCGGACACGTCCAACTCATGTTCCATGATCTTGGCAGCGTCGCCGCGCCGGCTAGCGCGGGCAAGGTCAAGCTTTTGGCAATAGGCTCCTCCGCACGCGTGGCCAAGTTCCCGCAATTGCCGGCCATTGCTGAGAACTTACAGGGATTCGAGGCCGGAGCGTGGTGGGGGCTGTTTGCTCCCAGCGGCACGCCTGACGCAGTAATCAGGCAGATCAATAATCAGGTTCAGAAAATTCTCCACGACCCTGAGGTTCAGGCGCAGTTGATAGCCCCGCATCATTTTCAAGAGTTCACCGGCCCGCCGGCTGCGCTTGGCGACTTCGTCAACAAAGAGCGGGTGAAATGGCAAACCTTGGTCCGCGACGCCAACATCACGATCCAATGAGTAACCGGCGATCCGCATTGTGTGCACAAGAGGCGACGAATGATCACCCAGACCGCGCCTGAGAACGAACCCCAATTCGTCATGACCATGGCCGAGCACATGCAGATGTGCGGCCAAATGGCGCGCGCGTTCGGCAATAATCAATTCGCGCGCCTCAATCCGTACGAGGAGATGCTGTACGTCGTGGACAATCATGACCGCGGTTGGGACGAATATGACGAAAACCCTGGCCTCGACGAGGACCGGCTGCCTTACATCATGTCGCGGACACCCACGCTCGAAAACATGAAGACCAACAGGCTCTCACCGGAATTCAACGAGGCGCATGATCCATATTGCGGGCTCATTTCGAGCATGCACTCATGGGGTCTTTACCACAAACGCTATGGTTTCAGTCGATTCGTGGTGCGCGCACGCACTACCACGTCGATCACCGTGAAGAACACTTACCAGCCCGCTGTTGATGCGATGCTAAAGAATGAGATCGAGCGGCAGAAGAGGCTCAAGGCCCAGCTGGCAAGCGACCCGCGGACGGAATCATGGGTGCAAGACGGGAACGTCGTGCAAAGCTACAAGCAATTGCAGTTCTTCGACACCTTGGCGCTGTATTTCAACCTCTATCACGCATCCGAGCGCGGTGAGCAGGAATATGTTCATGTGCCACTGAATCCGGAAGCCGACGCCACTCTGACACTTCGGAAGGTCAACGATGGAGTCTATAGCCTCGCCCCGTTTCCATTTGCGCGGGATAGGATCAAGCTAGTTTGTCAGGGACGTTACACGAAGCCGTTTCCGGACGGGTTCGATCCGTCGAATGTTGGGGCTGCGCTGAAATCGATCCCCACAGACCTGCAGACGTATGAATTAATTGCGGCCTAGCCGGAGCCCCTGTGCAAAGTGGGAAACGAACCATGAAAGCATTTCTCCTCGTCCTCAGCCTGCTTGCTGCGTTTCCGGCGAGTGGGCTCGCGCAATATCCCGACAGGGCGATCCGGCTGATCGTGACCATCGCGCCCGGCGGGGCGCCTGACGTGGTGGCGAGAATTCTGGCACAGCGGCTGACGGAAACCCTCGGCCAGCCCGTGGTGGTGGAGAACAAGACTGGCGCAAACGGCAACATCGCCGGAGATTTCGTGGCGAAGTCGGATCCTGACGGGTACACGCTGCTGTTCGCAGCCGATAGTCCAATCGTGATCAATCCGCACGTTTACAATATGAATTATGATCCCATGAAGGATCTGGTGCCGGTGACGAGCGTCGCGAGCAACGAGTTCATTCTTTCGGTCAATCCCAATCTGCCGGTGCAGACTTTGCCGGAGCTGGTCGCGCATGCAAAGAAGACCAATCCGCCGTTGCTCTATGGTTCTGGAGGGGCGGGCAGCCTGCATCAGCTCGGTATCGAACTGTTGAAGCAACGCGCGGGCATCAATCTTACGCACGTCCCGTTCCGAGGCGGGACGCCGGCCGTTACCTCGACGGTTGCGGGGGAAACCCAAGTCGTTCTCGCCGGCGGATCGGTGATCCCGCTGCTTCAAGCGGGCAAGCTTCGCGGACTCGCAGCCACTGGGACGAAGCGTTCGCCGATGTTCCCGGACCTGCCGACGGTTGACGAATTTTATCCGGGATATGAGGTCACAAGCTGGTTTGGAGTGTTCGCGCCGGCCGGAACGCCGCAGCCCGTCATCGCAAAGCTGCGGGCCGAGGTGAACGCCGCGCTGCCGGGCCTCGCGCCCAAGCTCAACGTGACCGGTCGGCTCGAACCGCTCATCACGACGTCGGAAGAGTTCAATGCATTGATCCGGCGCGATTTCGAGAAAAATAAGAAGCTCGTTCAAGAGGTCGGGATCAAGCTGAAGTAACGGGCGCGCTGGAAGGCGAGGAACGATGTCAAAGGCAGCGTTGTCGATGGCCTTGGGGCCATACGAACACATCCGGGATCTTGCAACCGGAGACGTCACCGTCGAGGGAGTCGAGCTCAACTTCCTCAACCTGCCGACGCTAGAAATATTTCACCGCATGACGGAGCGGCAGGAGTTCGACGTCTCTGAAATGTCGTTCGGCCGCTATGTTGGACTGCTAGCCCAGGGCGACCATCGTCTCGTTGGCTTGCCGGTTTTCCTGTCTCGCGTGTTCCGCCATTCGTCGATTTTCATTCGCCGCGACGGGCCGATCCGGGAGGCAGGCGACTTCAAGGGCAAGCGAAAGATCGGCGTCCCGGAATGGTCGCAAACCGCGGCCATCTATATCCGCGGATGGTTCATGCACGAAGCGGGGGGGCGGATCCAAGACGTCGAATGGGTTCTCGGTGGTTTAAACGCGCCCAACGCGCACACCGAACCCATGAACCTGCCTCCGCACATCCGCTACAGGCACGTGTCGGATCGCAGTCTCAACCAGATGCTGCTGGACGGTGAGCTCGATGCGCTGTTTACCGCAAGCGCGCCGCACGGCTTCGGCGTGAAGGATTCGAAAATCGTCCGGTTGTTCCCCGACTTCATGGCTGCCGAGGAATCCTTCTACCGTAAGACCGGGATATTTCCGATCATGCATATCGTCTGCATGCGCCGGGACGTCGCCGAGCGGCACCCGTGGTTGTCGATGAACCTGCTCAAGGCGTTCGAACAGGCGAAGAAGAACAGCCTCGATCGTCTGAAGTTTCCCAGCATGTCACGCTACGCGCTACCCTGGAGTAACGCCTACGTGGCGCGAACCCGCGGCATTTTCGGCGAGGATTTCTGGCCGTACGGAGTGTCCGCCAACAGGCCCACGTTGGAGGCGTTCGTGGCATACGCGCACGAGCAGGGCGTGTGCCGCCGTCTGCTTACAGTCGAGGAACTCTTTGCCGCAGGCGCGCTGGATTCATCGACCTTCTATTCCGCCCAGGGCGAGCCCGCAGCCTGAACCTGAATCCGAGGCTGCCTAGGGGATGGCTTGCGCGCCACGCCGATTTTCTCAGCAGGTCTCGATTCTGAGCGGCGCCTTAAGGCTTCATGCGAACGGCCGAGAAAGACCTAGGAGATAGCATGAGCATGCCCGACCTTTACTGCCGCTACACTAGGCTGCGGTTGGAACGGCCGCATCGAAGGTGCCGCGATCATTATGGACAATGGCCGCAAGAATTCGACGGATCATGCCTTGCAAGCCGGTTGGCGAGGGTTGGCCCGACGTCGACCGGAGTGCGCAATATTTGACCGGCGCTGAGAAGATGATCTGACGATACCGCTTGGTCGGGACGAGGATGCAGGCCAAGGTCAAGGTGGTGTAGTCGCATGGTGCGGCGATGTAGCGGGTGGAGAAAACGATGCAGGACGATGAACTCGAGAGTTACCTGGAAGCGGCCGCAGGGCTGCTCGGACTGCCGCTCGAAGCAAGCTGGAAGCCTGGCACGCGCGAGAACCTGAGGGCGGTGCTCTACCAAGCGGACTTTCTAATGAGTTTCACGCTCCCCGATCGTTCAGAGCTGGCGCCGCGCTATGAGCTGTGCTCCAACGCCGTAAACACTACACCGGAGGATAACTGAATTATGAATGACGTATCCCGAACGCAGCGGGTGCTGGATGAGTACGAGATCATGCGGGTGCGCCGTATCTGGGCTTACAGTCGCGATCACGGCGATTGGGAAACGCTGAAGACCTGCTTCCATCCCGACGCTACGGTTGTCGTGTCATGGTTTGAAGGTGCTGCGACGGAATTCGTCGAGCGAACGAAGCAAATGGCGGCCGCGCGCAAGCCCGAAGAACGCAGCCAGCACGCGCTAGGCAACTATGGAGTTACCATTCGCGGCGATCGGGCCATCCTCGAAGCCGACATGCAGGTGCTCAGCCGAGATTATCTCGACGGTCATCTGTTCGATTGCATCTGCTACGGGCGATTCTACGACATGTTCGATAGACGCGAGGGCGAGTGGCGCATTGCCAAATGGACCTGCATCTACGACAAGGACCGGCTTGATCCTGTCTTCCCGGCCGCGCCGCCGCCCTCGTTCTACCAATCGCTCAAGCTTGAAGGCGAGAACAGCAGCTTCGCTTTCATGCGGTTACGGCAGGAGAAGAAGGGCAGGACCGTGCCGCACGGTTTGGTGATGGGAAACAGCGAAGGCGAGCGTCAACTCAAGCGCGAAGGGGAGAATTGGCTTGCGGGCGGCTGACGGTGTCGGGAAGGGAGGCCCAGCATGGTGGGCGTGAAAAGGCGCGCATGAGGTTTCGCGCGTCCCGAAATTGTTAGTCATCCTGGTTCAGCAGCCGCGCCTACGCTTGGGAGCTCCATGGCCATTCGATCAGTCATTCACATAAGGAAGGACTTCCTCCGCCAGCCGTTTGAGCTGATGCCGAGGGTCTCCCATGGTCGAGAGGCGGAATGTGATGCGATTGCAGCCACTATCCCGATAACGCTTGATATCCGCTATGCAGTCGCTTGGCGAGCCATAGGTAAGCCAGGATTCCAGGCGCGTCTTGGAATAGTCCGCGCCATAGTAAAGGTCGAGAAACTTCTTGGAATCTGCGAAGCCCTCTTCCTTGTCTTCATTGATGTTGATGTGGTGGTAAAGCACGTTGTCGAAGCCTGAAACGTCACGCCCATTGTCGCGAGCGACCTTGTGAATAAAATTCCACGAATTCTGAAATCCTCCAGGGGTGACCGAGTGCGTCATCCAGCCGTCGGCAATCTTGCCGACGCGGGTCAGAGCGAATTCGGAGCCGCCGGAATCGGCCTGCCCGCTGGACAACCGTTCGGCATTGGTGGCGAGCCAGATGGGGCATGGATTCTGAAGCGGCTTAGGCTCCAGGGTGATGTTTGAAAAACTCAAGAATTGCCCGTTGAACGGCTCGTTATCTTTCATCCACAAGTGCCGGAGGATGTGGATGTTCTCGACCATCCGCTTGCGCCGGTCAGCAGCCGCGATGCCTAAGGCGGTGGTTTCGGCCTCCCAGAGTGGCCCGCTGCCGCCGCCGGCGCAAGCGACGAGACGCGTTCGGCCCTTGGAGATTACGTCGAGAGAGGCCCATTCATAAGCAAAAACTAGCGGATTGCGAAGCCCGAATGATCCCATGCATGCTGGTCCGATGAGCACCCGACGGGTGCGTCCGGCTACCGCAGCGAGGAGTGTGAGGGCATCGAGCCGCCGGTTCACGAATAACGCATCTCCGCACCACACCGAGTCGATGCCCGGGATCTGATCGGCAGATTCAGCAATGTCGATCAGATCGTCCGCCGTGGTCAGCCCCAACAGCACCGCGCGGTTGGACAGTGTAATGCCGCATTTGATTTTACTCATGACTGCTCCAAACTTATCGACCGCTCCGGGCAACTATGCAGGGATGCGATGGTTCGTCCGTGGCTCATTCGCTCATTGCGCTGAGGGTGGAATTATATCAAGAACTTGCTATGGGAGATCTGCTCTTACGATATATTATTGCTGTTTACGCTGGCCGATCGCGAGAAACTGCCGCACGCGATGCTAACAAGCGCCGACGCCATCACAGAGCGACGTAGATGAGTGCAAGCCGCAAAATTTTCGCCGTCGTGCCAGTCAAGGAGTTAGCGCAAGCCAAGCAACGTCTCGCCGGCGAGCTGTCGGCCGCGGCGCGACAGAATCTTGCTCGCACGATGTTGGAAGACGTCCTCACCGCCTTGGCGGCAACACCGGAACTCGCCGGCATCCTCGTGGTTACGGTCGATGAAACCGCTGCTGCGCTGGCTCGCCAATTTGGCGCCGAGATAACCGCCGACGGCGCGCGCGGGGGGGCACACCTCGGCGGTCGGGGCCGCGTCTCGCATGCTCGCGAGCAGAAATCTAGATATTTTGGCCGTGCCTGGCGATATCCCGCTCGTCGAGCCGAGCGACTTCAGCCACCTGATTGGCGCTCACGGCGATGCTCCGTCCTTTACCATTGTACCGGCTCTCGACGAGCAGGGCTCCAACGCGATCCTGTGCTCCCCGGCGGACGCGGTGTCGCTGAGGTTCGGCATGGATAGCTTCCTTCCGCATCTCGCGGCGGCAAGCGCGCAGGGAATCATACCGAGGATTGTTGCCTTGCCGCATATCCAACTAGACATCGACAATCCTGCGGATCTCGCAACCTTGCGGACGCTTCAATCGCGCAGCAGGACGCATCGTTTGCTGGATCAATGGAGCAACGGCGAGAAGGTATCGTGAGCAGTGTCCGGTGAACGATGAAGATCACGGACGTCGGAATGGTTGCCTTCATGAGCGACGACGCACAATTTATTGACCGGTCTGACCATTAGCGTGTCAGGCGGCCTAACCATGCACGACTGAGCGCCAATGGCTATGCAGAGCGGTTTTCTTTCCGATCTGGGGTGGACTTCGGCGGTCGAGATCGCGGATGCAATTACTAAGGGTGAGGTCAGCGCATCAGATGTGGTGGAGATGACGCTAGTCCGGATCGCGGAGTGCGATCCCGCGCTCAATGCATTCAGTGCCGTTGCCGACGAGCGTGCGCGCGTGCGCGCGCGCGCCATCGACGATGCGCGAGCAGCAGGCCGGCCGCTCGGACCGATGGCCGGCGTGCCGTTCGCGGTGAAAAATCTGTTCGACGTAATTGGTCTTCCCACGCTCGCGGGCTCGAAGATTAATCGCGATCATAGGCCGGCGGCTTGTGATGCTCTGCTAATCAAGCGACTTGAAGCGGCCGGCGCCGTGCTCGTTGGCGCGCTCAACATGAGCGAATATGCTTATGATTTTACCGGCGAGAACATCCATTACGGCGCAACGCGCAATCCGCATGGTCTCGACCGCATGACCGGTGGCTCGTCGAGTGGTTCCGCCGCCGCGGTGGCGGGCGGCATGGTGCCCCTTGCGCTTGGCTCCGATACCAGCGGGTCGATCCGCGTGCCGTCGTCGCTGTGCGGGATTTTCGGCCTCAAGCCGACCTACGGACGTTTGTCCCGTGCCGGTGTCTTTCCGCTAGCTGCGAGCTTCGATCATGTCGGCCCGATGGCGCGGACGGCTCGCGATTTGGCGCTGACTTATGACGTCTTGCAGGGAAATGATCCAAACGACCCGGTATGCAGCAATCGGCCAGAGGAGCCGGTCGCTCCGAGCCTCGAAAGCGATCCCGGCGGCCTGCGCGTCGCGGTCGCCGCCGGCTATTTCCGCAAGGGCCTCTTTCCTGAGGCGCGCGCGGCGATAGCGCAGGTTGCAACGGCCCTGGGCGGCGAACGCGAGATCGACCTTCCCGAAACCGAGCGCGCCCGCGCCGCAGCCTTCGTTATCACTGCTGGCGAAGCGGCACAGCTCCATCTCGAACGGCTGCGGCGTCGCGCGCACGATTTCGATCCGGCCATCCGCGACCGTTTGCTTGCCGCGGCCATGATCCCGGCAACTTTCATGGTCGCGGCACAGAAATTTCGCCGCTGGTATCGCGACCGCGTTCTGGAGCTGTTTCGGGACCTCGATGCCATTATTGCGCCCGCCACCCCCTGTGTCGCTCCCAGAATCGGCGAAGAGAACCTCATCCTCGACGGTGTAGCTGTTTCAGTGCGACGGAATCTCGGGCTCTATACCCAACCCCTTTCATTCATCGGCCTTCCGGTTGTTGTTGTGCCGGTGCCACTTTCGCCGCTGCCGATCGGCGTGCAAATCATCACGCGGCCCTGGAATGAGGAGCTTGCGCTGCGGATCGCGTACAAGCTGGAAAGGATCGGTATCGCCGCCGCGCCGCGCCCCGGGCCGCATCACGCGCTTAAGTAACGTGAGATCCTATGAGGCGGTTAGATGACCTGCTGCCCTACAATTGGGCCCAGCTAAGAGCCGCAGCCTAACCCACGTGTCAGGAATGGACGCTTACGGACGTGGTAAGCATCAGGATTACTTGACGCGACCTCGCGTCCACCCTGACCTCATTCTCTCCACGTGTGGCACAGCCAACACTCCAACGCTTAAGCTGATTGATGCTCTGGAAGAGCATCGAGAAAGATTCGCCGCCTGTAGCTCAGTGCAAAGGCGCTTTCGACCAATGTCGGTTGAAGGGCGCCCGAGATTTAGCCCTATTTCCACGCGCCGATGATTTGATCGACGGTGACCACCTCGCCGAAATGGCTGTTTACAACCCTCAGCGTGTGTTTCGGCACCGAACAGGGACCCCACTCAAAATTTTCCTATCGTGTTGATTTCCAAACTGAAAGGACCGTAAAGGCGGGGTCCCGATCGGCGCCGATCGGGACCCCGCCAATTTCCTAGAAAAGAGTTGCCATTCAAGGGCC